>JAQICP010000301.1 GCA_027858555.1 Vallitaleaceae bacterium | reverse complement strand
CCCCCAATTTGTTAAATGTAAATTTCTTGAATTTATTATCATAATTGGCATCGCCAGCTATAAAACGTATCATACGAGGAGAATAGGCACCAGCAATAACAGCGTCAAATGCTGTTACATGATGACCTATTAAAAAGAAAGGACCTTTTGAGCCTTGCAACTCATTTGAACCGATTTTAATATTGAATTTAAGTCTGAGGTATAATTTGACGATTGGTCTAAGTAAGATGTGTAGAATATCAGGTAATTTCTGTTTCATAGTGTACCTCCTATTATATGCTAATAATATTATAACATGGGTGTTTCAGAAAATTCAAAGAGTTTATGGATAAAATGTTTGTATATATATTGTCTATTGACTTCTACGAATATAGTAGTAGAATGAGTTAGATATAAATTATAACTAGAAGGGTACATCATGGAGAAAAAAATAACACTATTCAATTTAGCAATACCTATATTTGGAGAACTGGTATTATTTGTCATGTTAGGCATAGTAGATGTAATCATGCTTACAAAGGTGTCTGACCAAGCTGCGGGAGCAGTCGGTGCTACCAATCAAATTATCAGTTTAATCAATATAATATTTAGCATCATATCTGCAGGTACAGGGGTTTTAGTATCTCAGTATATCGGCGCAAAAGAGAAAACTGAGGGGCATAAAGCGATTGTAGTATCATTGGTAGTGATATCCATGGTGGGTATCTTATGTTCATTTGCTTTAGTTATATTTGGCGAGCCGATACTAAAATTGATTGGTATATCAGAAGGCCTTATGAGCTACGCAAAGACCTATATTAATATAGTCGGTGGATTTATGTTTGTTCAATCCATACTGAATGTGAGCACGGTAACTATGAGAACCTATGGCTATGCCAAGCAGACACTGGCAATTACAGCGGGTATGAATGTCATTAATATTATTGGTGACGCAGTCCTCATATTTGGATTATTCGGATTACCAAAACTTGGGGTAGCTGGGGTCGCTATTGCCACATCAGGTAGTAGAACAATAGCTGCAACAATTGCACTCATCTATATATTCAGGAAGATTGTTCCTATTTCTACATTAAGACACATCAAGGAATTTCCATTTTACATATTAAGAAAACTGCTTAAAGTTGGACTACCTGCAGCCCTTGAAAATATGTCTTATAATCTAAGTCAGATTGTGATATCGAGTATCATACTTTATAACCTAGGCGAAACAATGTATATTACAAGGACCTATGTATGGACCATGTGCTCAATTGCTTTTATATTTTCAATTGCCATAGGGCAGGCTAACCAGATGATTGTTGGTCGCTTAGTTGGTGAAAAGAAATTCGATGAGGCCTATCATGCATGCCTGAAAAATTTTAAAGTATCTTTTTATATTGCCGTAGTAATTGGAATCGTGTTTTATTTCTTTGGCAGTAATATCATGGAACTGTTTACAGATAATCCTGAGATTATCATGTGGGGTGGGGCAACCGCAATGGTTAATGCGTTTCTTGAACCTGGAAGAACCTTTAATATTGTTATAATTAATGGACTTAGGGGATCGGGAGATGTCATTTTCCCTGTTGTGATGGCCATGATATTCATGTGGGGGATAGCGGTACTTGGTAGTTATTTCTTCGGCGTCATCTTAGGTTGGGGACTTCCTGGCATATGGTTTGCCTTATTGCTGGATGAGTGGACTAGAGGCTTTATTATGTATGGCAGATGGCGATCAAAAAAATGGACAACAAAATCTTTGGTTGGGTAATGATTAAGTTTAGGCTTGAGATTTGAATAGTCAGATAAGTTAGATTAGGATAGCTGTGAAATAAATAATGGATAAAGAACTATACATAAAGAACTATACATAAAGAATTATACTTGAAGAACCATATATGAAAAACTATACATTAGAAGCTGTACATGAATTCATAACTGAATTGTGTATAGCTTTTAATCTTATATTATAGATATTAATTATTTATTTTATGTTTCTAATTGCATCAATGTACATACTATCTGTTTCTTTAATATGATTTACAATCCAATCTGCTAAAAAAAGAAAAACTTCTTCGTCAAGATTTTTGCTATGAAGAATGCTTTCGGTTTTAAAGATATTCACTTGTTTTATAAAACTTGCAT
>JAQICP010000232.1 GCA_027858555.1 Vallitaleaceae bacterium | reverse complement strand
TGAGAAGTTGATATTTTCTCTAGTCTTGGAAACATTGGCCAAGGTTGTGTGATATCCCGTTCCTTTGGTGGAATAGGTAGCAATTCAAGCTGAGTGACCTGTGTTGCGCCTTGGCGAAGGGATGTACCGATACAGTCAGAACCAGTATCACCACCACCGATGACAACCACTTTTTTGTTGGTAGCGAGAATTTCTTTGATATCTGATAAATCGTCACCAGCTACACGTTTGTTGGACTGTGGTAAGAAATCCATGGCATTATAGATGCCCTCAAACTCTCTTCCTGATACTTCCAAGTCTCTAGGTACAGTTGATCCGCCAGTGAGGCAGATAACGTCATATTTGGATTCTAATGCTTTTACAGAGATGTCTTCACCTACATTGATACTTGTTATGAATTTGACACCTTCTTGTGCCATCTGATTAACACGTTTATCAATATAAATCTTAGGTAATTTATAGTCGGGGATACCATAGCGCATAACACCACCAATAGCATCAGATCTTTCATATACCGTGACCTTATGACCAACACGTGCTAATTGTTGTGCTGCAGCAAGGCCTGCTGGACCAGATCCTACGATAGCAACTTTTTTACCGGTCTGGATTGGAGAAGGTTGAGGTAATATCCATCCTTGTTCCCATCCTTTTTCTGCAATAGCTAGTTCTATGTGTTCAATGGTTATGGGGTCACTGATAATGCCAAGAACGCAACCGCCTTCACAAGGAGCTGGACATATCATGCCAGTGAATTCAGGGAAATTATTAGTCATATGTAATATTTCCAAAGCTTTTTCCCAGTCATCATTGTATACCAGATCATTAAAATCCGGAATGATATTACCCAGTGGACAATTACTTGAACAAAATGGTATACCACAATCCATACATCTAGCTGCTTGAATCTTTATATCCTCATCACTTAGAGGTACATAGATATTATTATAATGTTCAACACGTTCCTTTGCTGGTAAATAGCTGCCGTTATTACGGTTATATTCTTTAAAACCTGTTTCTTTTCCCATTACTGTGCACCTCCTTCTTTTTTAGCAAGTACATCTTTATAAGCAGGTGAAATGACTTTTACAAACTTGGACTGATATGAATCAAAGTTATCAAGTATTTCTTTTGCATAACTACTGTTTGTGTAATTGACATGTTTCTTAATTAACGATTTAACCAATTCTATATCGGACTTCATATCTAACTTTTCTGCAACTACAATCTGTGTATTCAAGTGATACTTAACAAAGTCGCCATCAACATCCAGTACAAATGCCATACCGCCACTCATACCAGCACCGAAGTTCCGACCGGTCTTTCCAAGGACAAGGGTGATACCACCAGTCATATATTCACAACCATGATCGCCTAGACCTTCAACAACAGCAGTCACACCGGAGTTACGAACCCCGAAACGTTCACCAGCAATACCTCGAATATAGACTTCTCCAGAAGTAGCACCATAGAGCAGAGTGTTACCAACGATAATGTTATTTTCTGGAACAAATACTGAATTAGTTGGTGGATAAACAATGAGTTTACCACCGGATAAACCTTTACCCATATAGTCATTGACATCGCCTTCTATTTCAAAAGTCATACCCTTTGTTGCAAAACATCCGAAACTCTGACCAGCAGAACCATTGAATTTGAATTTGATGGTATCTTCTGGTAAATCTTGTCCTTTAGTAGCTTTTGATATTTCAGCGGCAAGCATAGCACCAGTAGTACGATCTGTGTTTTTAATCGTATAAGTTTTTTCAACCTTAGTACCACTTATGATGGCAGCCTGTGCGTCTTTTATTAGGGTCAAGTCTAGAACATCTAAATCGTGTTCTTGTGGTTTGAGACATCTTGTGCCTACTCTTGAAGGCAATTCTGGTTTATATAGAATGGAATCAAAATCGATATTGCTGGTTTTCCATGTGAGAAGATCTTTGTTAGGTTCTAACATGTCCACACGGCCGATCATTTCATCCATTGTTCTAAAGCCCATTTCAGCCATATATTCTCTAAGCTCTGTAGCCATAAATGTAAAGAAGTTAATGACGTGATCAGGGTCGCCTTTGAAATGCTTTCGAAGTTCAGGGTCTTGGGTTGCAACACCTACTGGACAAGTATTCTTCTGACATTTTCTCATCATGATACAACCACATACGACAAGTGCTGCTGTTGCAAAACCAAACTCTTCAGCACCAAGAAGGGCAGCAACTGCAATATCTCTTCCGGTTTTCAACTGACCATCTGTTTGAACCACAATACGACTTCTTAAATCGTTTAGTAGCAAGGTTTGTTGGGTCTCTGACAAACCAAGTTCCCAAGGTAGGCCAGTGTATTTGATTGAACTGATTGGAGCAGCACCGGTACCACCGTCGTGTCCTGATATAAGGACAACATCTGCATGCGCTTTTGAAACACCGGCAGCGACTGTACCGACACCAACTTCTGCGACCAATTTCACATTGATTCTGGCTTTAGTATTAACATTTTTCAAGTCGAATATCAGCTGCGCCAAGTCTTCGATTGAATAGATGTCATGATGAGGTGGAGGAGAAATCAAGTCAATACCTGGTGTGGTATGTCTGACTTTTCCAATGAATCCTGATACTTTATGACCTGGTAAGTGACCACCTTCACCTGGTTTTGCACCCTGAGCCATCTTGATTTGAATCTCAGTACAGTTTACTAGATATTCAGTTGTAACACCAAAACGGCCAGAAGCAACTTGCTTGATTGAACTACGTTCATCCATGTTGTATAAACGATTTCTATCTTCGCCACCTTCACCTGAATTGGATTTACCACCCATCTTATTCATAGCTCTTGCAAGGGTAGTATGTGCCTCAGCACTTAATGAACCAAACGACATAGCGCCTGTTGCAAAACGAGGTAATATCTTTTCAATTGGTTCTACTTCATCAATAGAAATCGAACCCTGTGATTTAAATTTAAGCAAACCACGAATTGTACTTAAATGCGTTGCTTGATCATTAATATGTTTTGCATATTCTTTGTAAAGACCATAGTCATTGGTTTTACAAGAATGTTGTAGTTTATGAATGGTATCAGGATTGAAAAGGTGCGTGTCGCCTTCGCGGCGCCATTGATGGAAAGCACCTTCGTCTAAACCTTTATATGGATTTCTGTGTTCTGCAAAAGCCTCATCATGTCTGATAGCCACTTCTTTTGCTATGATTTCCAGATCGATACCCTCAATTCTAGATGCAGTACCTGGGAAGTAATTATCAATAACATCTGAATTAATACCAACAGCCTCGAAAATCTGAGCACCGTGATAGCTTTGGAGTGTACCGATACCCATTTTTGAAAATGTTTTTAACAGACCACTGCTAAGTGACTTGATATAATTAGCAACCGCTTTTTCATATGTAATATCTTTGTTAGCCTGGTAGGTACCAGTGATTATCAATTCTTTGATGGCATCAAGTGCTAAATATGGATATACAGCATCCACACCATAACCAATTAGCAAAGCCATCTGCATAACGTCTCTAGCATCACCGTTTTCTACAATGATGTCAACTTTTGTACGAAGTTTTTTGCTGATAAGATTATGATGGACACATGCCACAGCCAGTAAACTTGGAATAGGTGCACTATATTTGTCTACATTACGGTCAGATAATACGATGATATTGTAACCCTCAGCAATGTTTTCTTCAACATGTGTGTTCAATTGGTCAAGCGCTTCTTCAAGCCCAGCGCCACCTTGATCAATAGGAAAAAGAGTAGGAATTCTAATTGCTCTAAAGTTTTTGTGTTTGATATGTACGATTTTTTCGAAATTCTCATGAGTGAGAATTGGTTCATCAAGTTCTATGAAACCAACATCTTTAGTTTCATCAAGCTCTGCTAATATACTACCCCGATCACCAATGATCTGAATAAGAGACATAACTAATTTCTCTCTGATAGGATCAATTGGTGGGTTAGTAACTTGAGCAAATAGTTGTTTGAAATAGTTATATAGTAATTGTGGTTTGTTAGAAAGAATAGCTAAAGGGGAGTCATTACCCATGGAAGCAATATATTCTTTGCCTTCTTGGATCATTGGGGTAATGATTTTCTTTAATTCTTCTTCAGTGTAACCAAATACTTTTTCGAGTTGTAATAGACGGTCTTTACTGATATGTGCAATTTCATGAGGTAAGGCAAAGTCCTTTAATTTAAGCTTATTACGTTCAACCCAACCCTTATAATCTTTTGCTTCAGCAAGGGTACGCTTGATTTCTTCGTCTGAAATAATGCGACCTTCATTAGTATCGATTAGGAACATACGACCTGGTTGAAGACGACCTTTTTTAATGATTGGTTTAGATTCAAATGGTAATACGCCAGTTTCAGAAGCCATAACCACCAAATCATCATCAGTAACAATATATCTAGCTGGTCTAAGACCGTTTCTATCTAGAGTGGCACCGATTTGGACGCCATCAGTAAAGGCAACGCCTGCGGGACCATCCCATGGCTCCATAATACCAGCATGATATTCCAAGAAGCCCTTTTTCTCAGCGTCCATAGTTTCATGTGCTTGCCATGCTTCAGGAATCAGCATACAAACAGCGTGTGCTAGTGATTTACCACCTGCAATCATTAATTCAACTGCATTATCAAGATTGGCAGAATCTGAGCTGTCTGGTTCTAATATAGGAAACAATTTTTTGACATCTTCTCCAAGTACTTCGGAGTCCAGGGAACCTTCACGAGCGTTCTTCCAATTGATGTTGCCGCGAAGTGTGTTGATCTCGCCATTATGTGCTAAATATCTAAACGGTTGAGCTCTATCCCATGATGGGAAAGTATTTGTTGAGTATCTTTGGTGAACCAGTGCAATAGCGCTTTCCATAGATTCATCTTTTAAATCAGTGAAGAAATCAGGAATCTGGTGGGCTAACAATTGACCTTTGTAGATCATTGTTTTAGAAGACAAGCTACATACATAAAAAGCTTCTGTGAATTTTTTGCTTGTATTTCGGATAGCATTTTCTATTTGTTTTCTAACGATGTATAACTTGGTGTCGAATTGCGTAGTCGTGTAATTGCCTTGATTCACAAAAAGTTGATGAACCATTGGCTGAGTACCGCTCGCGGTTAGACCACAAGCCCTGTCGTTC
>JAQICP010000339.1 GCA_027858555.1 Vallitaleaceae bacterium | reverse complement strand
CACTGGAGTGCTTCCAATGTTTCTTTTGCAATTGCTGGTACATTATTTAAACCTCTAATACTATGACTGATACTAAAAGTAACAGTTACTCTTGTATAACTTTTTAATGCAGCTTGTACCGCTGTACTATAAAGATAGCCAGCATCTTCACATGAATATTTGGTTAAATTTACTGATAATATACAAATAAAAACACCATCCAAGTACTCAAATACTTCGCCTTTATATGATTCACACATCTTACTTGAAAATATATTTAAAATAGATTCTCGGAGCAAGCTTTTAGTTTGAGTATCCACATTCTTATAATGGCTATCCAAATGGTCTATTCTGCCACATATTACAACGTAATCTGAATATTTAAAGTTTATTTCATATTCTGATAAATTCTCAGCAGATAGCTCTTCGTTAAGAAAATCCTTCAAAATCTTTTTTTTGGAATGCTTTTTGTGTTCTTTTAATTCATCACGAAGTAGATCTAACTTTTTGTTTTCTTTATCTTCTTTATGAATCTGATCCTTAATATCGTTTAATGTTTTTAATATTTCAGAAGGCTCCATGGATGCTTTAAGTATATAATCACTAGCACCAAGCTTCATAGCTTCCTTTACAAATCCAAAATCATTGTAGCTAGAAAGAATAACAATCTTAATCTGGGGACTAATCTTCCTCAAACTACTTGTAAGTTCAAGACCATCCATACGCGGCATCTTAATATCGGTTAAAACAATATCCGGCTTATACGTCTCATACATCTCCATTGCTTGCTCTCCATTCTCAGCATCGCAAACAACCTCAAAACCCATTTCCTCCCATTGAATTGTACTTTTCAAACCGATTCGTATAAGATATTCATCATCAACAATCATCACTTTTATCATCTAACTTCGTCCTTTCTTTTAATCGAATAGGAATTCTGATAATTGCCCTTGTTCCACCTGACGGAATTGATTCCATCTCCAAACCATAGGCATCACCATAGTACATTTTAATTCTTTGATTTGTATTACTAATTCCAATACTATTATAATGAACTTCATCTTTATCATCATTGTTTAGAATCTGTCTGATATTATTAAGATCAATACCTTTACCATTATCTTCCACAGACATAATAACTGCATCATGATCACACTTTATCTTGATACTGATGATACCACCTTCCACAATCTCTTCAAGACCATGGTATATGGCATTTTCAACTAGTGGCTGTAAAATCAATTTAAGGGTATAAATATTTTTAAGATTTTCATCAATATCGTAGTAAAATTCAAATCGACTGCCATACCTAAATTTTTGTATAGCGATATAATTTTTAATGTTTTCAATCTCCTGATGAATCTGTATAAAGTCAGAATCTGTATATGTACTTGCCTGTAATAACTTCACTAAAGATGTGATAATCGAAGCTACTTTAGGCGCATTATGCATCCTCGCCATCCAAATAACAGAGTCTAATGTATTAAATAAAAAGTGGGGATTGATTTGCTGTTGAAGCATATTTAATTCTATCCGTTTCTTTATATCTTCTTCTTCATAAATACGTTTAATATATCTTGAAATTTCATCAATCATCCTGTTAAAACTATGTGATAAAACACCTACTTCATCATGAAATGCTACTTCCATTACAACATCTAAATCACCCGATTCTACTTTTCTCATTCCATTTTTTAATGCCGTCAACGGAGAAGATATCCCATAGGATACAGCAGAAGCAATCACAAGTGCCAACCCAACACATAAAACACCTACCATGAATATATAATTACGTATTTGTTGGGCTTCTGCAAAAAGTTCATTAGCAGGTATCATATGAATCAGCTTCCAGTTAGTAACAGGGGATGTGGTATAAACTACAACATACTCAAGACCATTACTGCTTAGGTTATAGCTACCACTTGAATTCTCAAATACTTGACTGAACATGTCTAAATCTATCTGATTACCAACTAATACATCATCGTAATCATATACTATTTCTCCGTAGTCTGTCACAAGTGTCATAGTTGCTTGATTCAACTGGGAATCTAAAAAAAGATTAGTCAAATATCGATAACTAATATCTATCCCAATTATACCTAATGATTCACCTAAGTCTATAGATTTGAATTTTCTAAGAATAGATATAACTTTTGTATCTTCACTACCACCTCTACTAAAATATTTAGCAGTATCATGGGTAGGAATAATGGCTTTCGCCTCAAAACTATCCCTATATGCCTGATACCATTCTTCTCTAATTAAGGCATCAGAATCTACCGAATCTGATGCATACACATTTTCATTATTGTCTATAATATATGTTTGGGATATGTACTCTGAAGGAACCACGTCACTTCTTAAAATATCACCAACACTCCTCAGTGCTACAGTTCTTTCATAATCGCCATTAGCACTGTTAATGATATAGTCAATCATGAAA
>JAQICP010000173.1 GCA_027858555.1 Vallitaleaceae bacterium | reverse complement strand
GTTCTTCTAGCAATTCAATTAGAAGTGCCATTATTTTTTTAATGATGGCTAGCTCAATGTCAGAAAACTCTCTTTCCTTATCCAGGCTGTCACCTTTACCACCTAAAAGCCGATCAATAATGGCGTATCCCAGATTCACAGAGAGGTCCATAACTATATTACCTTTAAGTGGATAAAAATCAACTACACCAAGCAAAATCGGATTAGATAAGGCGTTTGCAAATTCAGAATAGGCTACCGCCTCAGAGTTAATTACTTCAACAGCTGATGCATGCCTTAAATACCCAGGTAAGGTGGTGGAAAGTAATCTTGCATAATGCTCAAAGATTATTTCTAAAGTTCTAAGGTGGTCTTTTGAAAATTTTGATGGTCTAGCAAAATCATATTCTTTGATATGTCTTTCAGCACTGGTCGAACGATATTCATCAACATCTAGCTCGCCAGTGTTAAGGGCATTGAGTAGATCATCTATTTCATTTTGGGATAATACCTCACCCATGAACCTCACCTCCCGTCATTCGTATTAAAATTTTATATTTTGCTTTTATCTATAGCTTGTTAACAAGCCATCAGGGAAATAAACCTGTAATATATATTCTGTTTCAAGCTCATAACTTACCATCAGAAGTATTTCTTCTTGTAAAAGCTCTTCAATACCTTCTTGACTCATATATTCATAAGTTTTTGCAGACAGAAGTTTGGAAATTCGATCTCTGAGATAGCCTTCTTTCTCTTGAATTAAAGTTGCAATAGCTAAAACGCCTTCCTCGTCATCTTCTGCGTATATGCCAAATCCAATCTTAACGGAAACATTAAGCGTACCCTTTAATTCGCCATCAACTTCATTTGTAAAAATAGCAATTATACTATCAGCCATCTCATATACCGTCTGCTTAGCAATTGGTACCATTACTCGCTCGTCTTCAATTGCTGCACTCATAGATTCATCGTTATTAATCTGTCCTAAAACTTTGTTAACCATGATTACCGATACCGCTGATAACGTTATCGATACTACTATCAGCACCACACCTACTATCATAACCATTTTATTATTCATAAGCTTACTCCTGTCCCTCTGTTGGTGTTTCTTGCATCAATAATGTGTCTCTTTCCACAAATTTTTCTTCACCACCAAGATTAATTTTTACTTCAACGCGTCTATTGGCTGCCGCACCTTCTGGCGTATCATTTGATTCAATCGGGTGAAATTCACCAGCTGCATTGCATGTAATCATTTCGTCTGGTATACCCACTGTATAAATTAGATATTCTCCAACAGCTATTGCCCTTGCGGCAGATAAATACCAATTACTAGGATACTTATATGTGTTTATAGGTTTGTTATCTGTATGTCCTTCAAGCATTAGATGATACTCGCTGAACTTATCTTGGTACGTTTTAGCAATTACAGCAATAGTACGTTCAGCTTCTGGCTTTATGACAGCATCTCCTAGATTAAACAAGGCTTCTCCACGGAGTGTCAGTATGACATAATTGGGCGTCGCTTCCATATCCACCTGTGTTTCTAGTCCTTCTTCTGACAAAGCATCATAGAATTCCTTCATAACACTATCTGCCAGATTTTGAGCTGCCGCTAAAGCTATAGCCGCCTGTTGATCCTCAGTTAATTCTAGGTCGTCTATTGCATCACTGCTACTTGCATCAGCATCTGTACCCTGATCTTCAGTATCAGCTGTTGTAGGATTGCGATTTTCTAAAATAATGGCAATCTCATTGATTTGGCTAATGCCATTAGTTATTAATTCTTCACCTGTTAGTGCAATACCACCAGGTAAAACATCAATTTGATCGGCAAATGAACTCATAGCAGCTTTAAACTTGGAAACATCCACACTTGACATTGCAAAAAGAAGTACAAAGAAACAAAGCAACAATGTTACCAAATCGCCATATGTACCCATCCATCCAGGTAGTCCACCCTTTTCCTCTTCTTGTCTTTTCTTAACCATCTATAATCACCTTGTATAATCACCTCGTATAATCACCTGCATATAATCCCTACTTGTGTTCACTTATGCATAATCACCTACGTGGTTCCTTCCTATTCGTTTTCTACAACTTCATCACCAATACCTAATTTATCTCTTAGAACTGGTGCTAGGAATGCTTTTAACTTCTCTTCTATAACTCTAGGATTTTCACCAGCTTGAATCGATAAAAGTCCCTCTATCATAACTTCTTTTAATAGCACTTCAGCAGCACTTCTTACTTTTAACTTGTTTTCAAAAGGAATTGCGAAAAGATTTGCTAATATTGAGCCATACATCGTAGTTAATAATGCAACTGCCATAGAAGGTCCAATTGTACTTGGGTCTTCTAATGTTTTAAGCATATTAATTAATCCGATGAGTGTCCCAATCATACCCCAAGCCGGTCCAAGTTCTCCTATCTTTCCCCAGAAGCCTTGCACATCTTTATGTCTACCTTGAATGAAAATCAGTTCTGTTTCTAAGATATTCCTAACGAGTTCTGGATCTGTACCATCAACTATGAGTAGAATGCCTTTTTTGAGAAAATCATCATCAATAGATTCTGTTGCTTCCTCTAGAGCCAATAATCCTTCTTTTCTAGCAACATTAGACAAGTCAATAACTTTCTTAATAACTTCTCCTTCGTTCATTACTTGACTAGAAAAAACTAGACTGATTGACTTTAATGATCCAATGAACTTATCCATTGGGTATGAAACTAGGGTAGCCGAAAATGTGCCACCAATAGTAATCATGGCCGAAGCTGCATCAGCAAAACTTGATAGCTGTCCTTTCAAAGATATTGATATAACGACAAAAACAATTGCGGCAACTACTCCGATTATACTAGCCAAATCCCAAACTCTCCACCTCACCAAATTTTATTT
>JAQICP010000171.1 GCA_027858555.1 Vallitaleaceae bacterium | reverse complement strand
TATTTATCTAGATTAGAGTTAAAAGATAATGATATTGCTGTATTTATAGATATAGATGATTTCAAAATATTTAATGATACCTATGGTCATGACGCGGGAGATCAGTTATTGGTAGAGTTTGTCAAGATTTTGAGAGAAGCAAAAGATGAAGACCTAGTAATTGTAAGATATGGTGGAGATGACTTTGTTATCGTACTTAAAAACACAGTAGAAGTGAGTGTACCACTATTAATGGCGCATGTAAAAGAGGCATTAGTAACCCATTTCACAGATGCAGATTTTTCTTATGGCTATGTTAAGTATACGGGGGAATTGGCTGAGACGCTCATACAAGCAGATCATCAGATGTACCAAATGAAACGCAAGAGAAGTAAGGAACAGTAGCTGAAAACGAAAGTATTCAGTCACTGTGTGAAACTAGAAATCTTATTATATGGAGGTATCACATGGGAAATATAAATGGTTATTTTAAACAACAAGATATTAAGGATTTTAACAGTAATCCTTTCAATATTATTGGAAAGGATTGGATGCTTGTCACTGCTGGGAATTTTGATAAAATCAATACGATGACTGCATCATGGGGTGGGCTTGGCGTTCTGTGGGCTAAGAATGTCACATTCACATTTATTAGACCACAGCGTTTCACTAAAGAATTTGTTGACACAGAAGAAACCTATTCATTGTGCTTTTTTGACCAAAGCTATAAAAAGGCATTGGCCTATCTGGGCGAAGTGTCAGGTAGGGATGAAAACAAGATTGAAAAGGCAGGATTAACACCGATGTTTCTAGATAATACGCCTTGTTTTGAAGAGGCAAACATGGTGATCATATGTAAAATACTTTATCATCAAGTGCAGGAGGCATCATCATTTATAGATGGCGAATTTGATAAAAAGATGTACCCTAGTAAGGACTACCATACCATGTATGTATCAGAAATCGAAAAAATATATATAAAAGAACGTTAGATGAACAAGTAACTTCATAATAGTATAGACTTCGTCAAATGAAAAGTAATAGTATAAACTTAGTATAAACTTATGCCCTTGACTTAAAGAGCACTTCAAGGTATAGAATGATAATATAACAATTATAATAAGCAGTATATGTATAGATCTATTAGACATAGCTGTTTCGAATAGGGAGGCATTATGAATAAAATAAAAGCAGGACACAGTAATATTGAAGTACCGAGCATTGCACTTGGGTGCATGCGCATATCTAAGATGGCACATAGTGATGTGAATACATTAATTAACACATCCTTAGAACAGGGCATTGATTTTTTTGATCATGCAGATATCTATGGTGACGGTGAGTCGGAAACAGTTTTTTCAAAAGCAATTGGCATGAATGATAAAATTCGTGAGAAAATGATACTACAAAGCAAATGTGGTATCGTCAGGAAAGGGTATTTTGATTTTTCAAAAGAACATATAATAGAATCTGTTGACGGCATACTTGGAAGGTTACAAACAGATTATCTTGATGTGTTGTTATTACATCGACCAGATGCCTTGGTAGAACCAGAAGAAGTAGCTGAAGCATTCAATCAACTAGAAGCATCTGGGAAAGTGAGACATTTCGGTGTCAGCAATCAAAATCCTATGCAGATAAAACTCCTCCATAAATATGTGAAACAAGACTTGTTATTCAATCAATTACAACTCAGTATCATGAGAACGGGTATGATAGATCAAGGTTTTAACGTGAATATGAAAGTACCGTCTTCCGTAGATCACGATGGCAGCATACTTGACTATTGTAGGTTACATGATATAACGGTTCAAGCCTGGTCACCATTCCAATATGGATTTTTTGAAGGTGTCTTTTTAGATAATCCAAAGTTCCCTGAGTTGAACAAGGTGATAGACAGATTGGCAAATGCCTACCAAGTGACAAATTCAGCTATTGCAGTAGCATGGATTTTAAGGCATCCAGCTAAGATTCAAACCATTATAGGAACTACTAATGTTCAAAGGGTTATTGATATGAGTAAGGCAACTGATATTGAGATTACAAGAGCTGAGTGGTATGAGATCTATAAAGCAGCAGGTAATGTGCTACCATAAGTGTGAAGATAAGAGTAGTTTATATGAAGTGATATAAATATAAAAAGATAGAATCTAACCATAATTGGCGATTCTATCTTTTTGGCATATAAAAGTCACTATACGCCGAATTATCTGCCCTTGTTGCAACAAATGGCTAGTGTTATAATAAGTGGTGTTATATAGTAATGAAAAGACAAAGTGAAAAAGAGGTATACAAAATGGATGGCAATGTAGTAGATAGTTCAGGTAATAACGCTGGTAACTTAAAGCGAATCAATAAATATATTAGTGAAACTGGTTACTGCTCCAGACGAGAAGCTGATAAGCTTGTTGAGTCGGGTGTGGTTACAATCAATGGTGAATTGGCTGCAATCGGTACTAAGGTAAGCCCAAGTGATGTTGTGACAGTTAAAGGCGAAGTAGTCGGTGGTAAAAAGAAACCAGTCTATATCGCATTTCACAAACCAGTTAATGTAACCAGCACAACTGATTTGAAAGACCCTACTAATATCATTGATTATATTGGGTACCCTGACCGTATTTTTCCTATTGGTAGATTGGATAAATCATCTGAAGGTCTGATTTTTCTGACTAATGACGGTGATATTGTCAATAAGATTCTACGTTCAGGTAACAATCATGAGAAAGAGTATATAGTGACAGTCAATCATCCGGTTACAGAAGAATTCTTAACGGATATGGCTGCTGGAGTTGATATTGGCGTGGAACCAGGGGACATAGTGACACAACCTTGCACGGTTAAGCAGGTCAATAGGGATGTATTTAACATAGTACTCACCCAAGGGATTAATAGACAGATTAGAAGAATGTGTGACGCCCTCAATTATCAGGTATATAGACTGATCAGAGTTAGAATCATGAATGTTCAGTTAAAAGGTATCGAAAGTGGTAAATGGCGGTATTTAGATAAAGATGAGATTGCTGAAATAC
>JAQICP010000159.1 GCA_027858555.1 Vallitaleaceae bacterium | reverse complement strand
CTTGTATGTATATGTCTTTAGCATAGTACCCCTGAATCGTCATATTTATTTCATATATTTATTAAACAATGCCATTAAATCATTTTTTCTAAAAGGCTTTTGTATGCTATCAGTGAACCCATAATCATTAGGTCTAGCCATGATAGGATTCTCTGAAAAGCCACTAGATGCAAAAATAGGTATATCAGGAAATAGTTTGCGAATTGCATCAATGACTTCCTTGCCACCCAATCCGCCTGGTATCGTTAAGTCAACCAAAGCGCCACTCACGGTTAAATGATTCGTTTTGGCTTCTAGGGAAAGCAATAATGCTTCTTCACCACTATTAACTTCAATAACACTATAGCCCATCTCTCGAACCATTTCACCAACTACTTCTCGCATAAAATCTTCATCATCCATAACAATAATACTGCCAACACCTTGATGTCTAATCAAATCATTATCTGTATCAATTACTTCTTCATTATCAGATGCTGGTAAATATATATGAAAAGAACTGCCCTCACCAACCACAGAATTAACATCTATATAGCCATCATGTTTTTGGATAATTGAATAACAAGTTGCGAGTCCTAGTCCGTTGCCTTTTTGTTTTGTACTGAAGAAAGGATCAAACATATGCTTCATAATATCCTGAGGTATGCCCGCCCCTGTATCAGAAATACTGATTTTTATGTATTTGCCTGGGCTAACAGAATAACTATCCTTTATACTGACTATGACATTACTTAATGAAATATCTATTGTGCCACCTTCAATCATTGATTGTTGTGCATTAATAATGATATTATCAACCACCTGTCCAATTTGATTTTCATCAAAATCGCATAGCCATAAATCTTCGGGTATATGATAATCGCATTTTATATTCGTACCAGAAAGAACAAATGCCGAATATTGTTTAATCAGCTCAGCTAATTGCCCCGTTTTCCTTTTTGGAATACCACCTTTTGAGAACGTCAATAATTGTTGTGTGAGATCTTTTGCCCTTTCAAAAACCGTTAAAGCCTTATCTAAGTATTTTGTTACTAATGGATTATCCTCGCTACCAATTTTTGCCAGATCAATGTATCCAAAAATCCCCCCAAAGAGATTATTAAAATCATGGGCAATGCCACCTGCTAGTATACCGAGAGATTCTAATTTGTCAAAACGTTGTATATTATCTAGTAATTTTTGCTTTTCAGTCATATCTCTAAAAACCAATACGACACCAATAATATTACCATCCCGGTCTTTAATAGGAGCACCACTATCAGCAATTATTCTTTCTGTGCCATCTTTTGAGATGAGCACTGTATGATTCTCTAATTCTACAATTTTAGCTAAAGAGATTACCTTTTCTACTGGATTGACATGTGGGTCTCTTGTAGCTTCATTAATGATTTTAAAAATTGATGAGATTGGCTGCCCTTTGGCTTCTAATTGTTGCCATCCAGTTAGTTCTTCAGCCACTTTATTCATAATCACAACTTTGCCATATATATCTGTTGTAATAACGCCATCACCAATACTTCTAAGTGTGACTGCTAGTCTTTCTCTTTCTTCTAAAATGGCACTTTCAGCATGTTTTCTTTCTGTTATATCTCTGGTAATAGAGAGAATATGAGATATATTGTCAATGTTAATGATTCGTGCAGACATTAGCCCCGTTATAAGCCTTCCATTTTTAGTCCTAAATGTACTCTCTAGGTTTTCTACCCACCCATTCTCTTGAAGCCCTTTGACCAACTTAGTTCTATCTTCTGGAATATGCCAGATATCAAGTTCAGAAGAACTTTTACCTATTACATCTTCTCTGGTATAACCTGACATAGCAGTAAAACCATCATTAATATCAATATACTCTCCATCCATTGCATTGATATTAATTGAATCAGGACTTGCCTTGAAGGCTGCACTGTATTTTGCTTCACTTTCTTTTAGGGTAATCATTTTTTTTGCCAGTTCTTCATGAGTTTGCTTAATTTCTTGTTCTGCAAGTTTTCGTTTAGTAATATTCATTGCATATGCTGTTGCACCAATAATTTTCTTGTGTTCATTATATATAGGATTATAAAAAGTCTCATAATAAGACTTATTATTGTCACCATAAACTTCTATAGTTGAATGTACTTCTCCAGCAATTGCTTTTCCATAATTATTAAAAGCGTTTAACCTGTCGCTCTCAACTGTAATACAATCTAGAATATTCATACCAACTTCAACTTCTTGATTATAGGCATAGATCATTACTTGCTTGTGAACCTTGTTAAAATATAGATATCTATACGCCTTATCTATGGCCAGTATTATAATATCTTTGGGACTTTCAATGCTTGCTTTTAAGAGTATCTGTGCATCTCGCAGTTCTTTTTCTGCTTGCTTTTGTTTGGCGATGTCATCATGTGTACCGAACATAATCAAAGGTTTACCGTCTTTTGACCAAGTGATAACTTTTCCTCTTGCATGTATCCAAACAAAGTATCCCTTTTTATGCTTCATACGAAATTCAATATTATAAGAAGGGGTCTCACCGGCAAAATAACTTTCTAACATGCTCTCAGCTTTTTCAAAGTCACTAGGATGGGTCAATTCTACCCAAGTATTATAAGTAGTAGTACCAAGTTCATCTATAGTGTACCCGATAAATTCCGCCCACTTACTACTATATATGGTTTTACCAGTTTGAATATGCCACTCCCAAGTACCTAGTTCCGTACTCTCAATAATACTTTCAAGACGCCATTTTTCTCTGTCATGATTATCCATATCATACGCCTTATTCGTAGCCTTCATCAAATAATTATATCATATTATAAATAAAACCTGAATTAAAATATGTATCCTATTGCTATAACTATCGTATATGAATTTAATTCAATTTTCATCATAATAATATACTATTGGTTATACTAGTCCATATCGATAATTGGATCCATTACACCTTGTAGATTCAGCAAAGTTATGTTAGGATATTCTTTGATGACAACACAACACGATAATTAAATCAATGAAATATATTCAATAAAATATACCCTTGGAGGCATTTATGAAAACCGCTTATGATGTATTATTAGAACGTGGTTTCATCCAACAAACAACACATGAAGATGAAATCATTGAAGCTTTAAAAAATGAAAAAATAACTTTCTATATCGGATTTGATCCTACTGCTGATAGTTTAACTGCAGGCCACTTCCTGACGGTTATGGCGATGGCACACATGCAAAGAGCTGGACATAAGCCCATCGTATTACTAGGCGGTGGCACAACAATGGTTGGTGACCCAACTGGCAAAACCGATATGCGTAAAATGATGACTTTAGAAACCATAGCACAGAATGCTGAATGTTTCAAAA
>JAQICP010000149.1 GCA_027858555.1 Vallitaleaceae bacterium | reverse complement strand
AATCCGGGTCAAGAAATAATCAAGTACTCATGTTAAGCTACTAGTGGAGGTGATGGTATGTCTAATGAAGAGCAGATTAAAGCGGTCGCTCGCATGCAGATGTTCATTGAGGAACAACTGTGTGAGAAGATCACATTACTTGATCTGGCTAAGGTTGCAGGATATTCACCATGGTATAGCGCTAAGATATTCAAGCAACATACGTTAAAGACGCCGTTTGAGTATATCAGGTCACTTAGACTCACAAGAGCTGCACTGATACTTCGAGATGATGGTCCTAAAGTTATGGATGTTGCACTAGATTTTGTGTTTGATTCCCATGAAGGTTTCACTAGAGCTTTTTCAAAAGAGTTTGGTATTAATCCCAAAAAATACATTAGGGAGACGCCGCCTATCCGATTATTCATACCATACACTGTATCCGACTACTATCAATCATTAATCAGGAATGAGGCGAATGATATGGAAAAAGAAACTTCGACTGTATTTACACAAGTAATCGAGAAACCAGCAAGAAAACTGATACTAAAAAGAGGTGTTGAAGCAAGAGAATACTTTGCCTATTGTGAGGAAGTCGGCTGTGATATATGGGGTGTCCTATCTAGTATCAAAGAGGCCCTCAGTGAGCCGATGGGTCTATGGCTACCAAGAAAACTGATCAAAAAAGGCACTTCAAAGTATGTTCAAGGTGTAGAAGTACCCTTAGATTATGAAGGCGACATACCAGAAGGGTATGACATAATTGACCTAGAACCGATGAAGATTATGATCTTTCAAGGACAACCCTACGATGATGAATTATTTGGTGAAGCCATCGGTGCTTTGCAAAGTGTCATCAAGACATATGATCCTACTTTCTATGGTTTCGTATGGCAAGAAGATGGCATCAAGTTCCAACTTGAACCCCAAGGCTATAGAGGGTATATTGAAGGTAAGGAAGTGGCGAGTAAAAGTTAAAAGATAGATATAGTGAAAGGCATACCTGCATCATGTGTGCCTTTCACTATATGCAGATATGATTGGATCTAGATTGCTACATATAGTCATGACTTGTTTTGATGCATTAATCATCTGGGTGAAGGGGCAGCGCAGCAACTGTAGCAGTAACAGCAACAATAACTTTAACAGCAATCAGGATACAACCTCTTGACTGGGCAATTTTTTTTATAAAAAATCTCGGCATTGTTTTGATAATCATACAAGCATATACTAATAACATAAGTAAGGCCTGTAGCTTAATAATTATTGGAAAGAGGTAATTTTATATGAAACCTACACAAAAAGAATTGACCAATTGGGCTATCACCCAAATAGAAAAGAATTACAAAGATGATGTGGTACTTCTACTAGCCATGTCTGAACATGCCATGGAAAATGATTGTCATGGCGAGTGCTATGATTATTTCATACCGGTAAACGACAATGGCAATAATCTGGCCTGTACTTTCATCATAGATGGCGTAGGTCATGATCTGTATCCAAGGTCATGGGAACGAATTCGGAACATGGTGGATTTCACAGACGATTTCACTTCTGGACTGGGTGAAGCTAAGATTTTGTATTATCGTAATGAAGCTGATAGGGAACAATTTATTGCCATGCAGGAAAAACAAAAAGCCAATATGCAAGACGAGGCATTCATGATGAAGATAGCACTTGAAAAACTGGATATGGCTATGGACATCTATCGCACCATGGTGTTTGAAGACGCCCTCTATAAGGTGCGGATGGCGGCAGGATTCATAGCTCATTACCTATCAGTCGCTGTCGCTTGCATTAACGGCACCTACTTAAAGCGTGCGCTTGATTTGGAGACTGTGGAACTTAAAAAGCTAAAAGAGATACCGGATAATTTCATTCCTTATTACGAAGGCATTGTAAGAGCAAAATCAGTGGAAGAATTGAAGTCACTTAGCTATATGATTATTAGCACAACCAGAAAATTTATTGCTAAGAACAAACCGATTGTTAAGGAAGAACTGACAACACCTGACTTTCGGGACTTGGCAGGTTGGTATGAGGAGATGTCATTGACGTGGCGTAGATTTGACTTTCATAGCAAAGCTGGTGATTGTGATAAGACATTTAATGATGCTGTTAATCTGCAACATGAGCTGAGTATCATGAAAGAGGAGTTCGGACTTCGTGAAATGGATCTACTCAGTTATTTTGATGCCAGTAATCTTAAGGTTTTTGGAGAAAGAGCCAAAGAATTAGAAGCATACGTCATTTCTGAGATTGAAAGCCACGGCTTCAGTTTGAACACGTATGACACATTAGAGCAGTTTTTAGCTAAAAACAGTTAGAGAGGTGCATCCTATGAAATATAAAAATGCATCGGACATTCTACCAGATGAGCTGTTGAAAGAGGTACAAAAATACAGTTCAGGTGAAGTCCTATATATTCTAAGTCCTCTTGAACGTAAAAAGTGGGGACATGGCACTGGGGCTAGAACTTACTACAAACAGCGCAATGAAGAAATCAAGCAAAAATATTTTCATAAGGTCAGCATTGATGGTCTTGCTAAGGCGTATGGTCTTTCTGCAGAAACAATCAGAAAAATTGTCTATAAATAAGTCCAATCAGTGCATGAGTTATCACGAAGTAAATTAGAGCATTAATTTTCGAAAAGGGAGCAGTTGAAGTCTAACTACTTCCTTCTTTTTAAGTTATTTCATACTCCCCAACTAAAGGAACAAACCTGACTGCTTCAAGAGACGTCTCGTTAATGGAACCATCAGATAATTTTGTTACCCGAAGCAGGTCTTGATGGGACGCATTACCAACAGGAATTATTAAAACCCCATTCTCTGCAAGTTGGTCGATGTAATAATCAGGGATTGAAGAAGCGGCGGCAGTAAACATAATTCTATCATATGGCTGATGTTCTTCTAAGCCATAGGAGCCGTCAAAAAGGTAATAGTGGATATTAGTGAAACCTAATAGATTAAGCCTCTCTTTAGTACTTAGGTGTAGCGCTTCTATGCGCTCAACTGTATAGACTTCTTTTGCCAAGGAGGCTAAAAAAGCAGTCTGATAACCCGTACCCGTGCCAATTTCCAGAACCTTGTTATGTGCGTGAATATCTAATTGTTCTGTCATATATAAGACCAAAGACGGTTGAGATATGGTCTGGCCGTAGCCTATTGGAATGGCGCTATCAAGATAGGCTAGGTCCTTATTGATGTCCATGAAGAAACTTCGGTCAATAGATTCATATACTTGCTGTACTAATTTTTTGTTGCTCATACCAACACCCTTTCTATAATTATATTTTACCACATGAGCTGGGCGGTTGAGCTTTTTTTGTATATAGAATATATGACACAATATGTATTTTCTTGTATAATGGTATCAGTTGCATTATAAGCGGCTAGTATAAAATTATGTAAGAGGTCAGCCATGAAGCATTTCAAACGTATATATATATAGATTACTAATTGCTGCAACTTACAATGTAGCTTTTGTCCTACTTCAAAAAGAACCCCAGAGTTCATGAGTGTGGAATCATTTGAGAAGGTACTACAGAAGATAAAAGGTCATGGCGCGTATGTCTACTTGCATATTAAGGGCGAACCGCTCCTGCATCCTGACCTTCCTGCAATTCTTGTTCTTTGTCAGGCATATGATGTAAAGGTAAACATTACAACCAACGGGACCTTGCTTGACAAGTATGGTAATCTATTGTTAACATCAAAAGCAGTGAGGCAGGTCAGCATATCCCTGCAAAGTTTTGAAGGAATGGATGACGGGTTATTACTGGAAACCAGTAAGAATGCTACAGTGAAAAATGAAGATCACAATGAGATTGATGATGCATTCGAAATCTATATGAACCGGGTCTTAAGTTTTGTCAATAAAGGTAGACTAACGACAGAGATATACTTTGAATTGCGTCTTTGGAATTATGAAGAAGCTATAGATGCAGATCATAATCAGCGGATACTAGATATGATTAAGGCGTCATTAGAATTAACACATACGCCAAGCAATATATTATCCAGTGGTAGGGGCAATCAACTCTGTCCAAGAGTCTATCTAAGTAAAGACTCAAAGTTTCAGTGGCCAGATCTACAGTTGCCTGTCATAAGCACTAAAGGCACCTGTTATGGACTCAGGCAGCAAGTTGGCATATTGGTCAGCGGTGATGTGGTGCCTTGTTGTTTGGACTCAGAAGGAGACGTGAACCTTGGCAATCTATTTGAAGAAACTTTCGAAAACATTGTTACATCTAGTCGTAGCGAGGCCATTGTCAAGGGCTTTGAGGAATATAGAATTGTAGAAGCGCTGTGCAGTCGTTGTGGTTATCGGGGGAAGTTTGACACTACTATATAATATTGGAAAGAGACTAATATGAAAAATAGGAATGGTTTAATAAACATAGGAAATATTGATGTGATTAACAGGGTCAGAAACTTAGTACCTGGATCCTTGGTCTATAAAGGTGTTAAAAAAGAATTATTTAGCATAGAGGTTATCAGCTATAATCAGGATAATTTTATTTTGAAAGAATTCATGACAGTTAAAGACTTTGGGGCATTCTATGACCAATTGGATAGAACTGATTATGCTAATATATGGATTAATGTGACGGGACTTAATGCTATTGAAGAGGTTGATCACCTTGGTGTCTATTTTGATATACCAAAGCTGATCCTTGAACAAGTGGTTAACATTACAAAGCATAGTATGTTCAAAGTTGGCCCCAAATATATATTTAATGATTTACAGATGATTTACCTATTAGATGCGAGTGTTGAAGTCGAGAATATAACTATTTATAAAACTGAACTTTAATCTATTAATGTTCATGTAAGTCTATTCTTTAGAAACCGGAGCAAAATTGAAAAATAAACCTATAAAAGAAAAGATTATGAAAATTATGCTTCTTTCCCAAAAGTACCTAATTCTTTCCTTGTTTATGTGCTTGATAATTCAATCAGGTTTTTCGCAAAATTTGAATGAAAATCCTGAACTGGATAAAATGGTAAAAGAATTTCTTTCTGATAACAATTATTCATGGCGGGATATGAATATACCTGCTTCCGACGGGCAACTTCTTTTTAATATTATTGTAGAAAATGGTTATAAAAATGTTGTTGAAATAGTAACTTCTACCGGGCATTCAGGGGTTTGGATAGCATGGGCTTTAAGTAAAACCGGTGGAAAATTAATTACCCTGGAAATTGATGCACAAAGACACAAAGAGGCTTTAGCCAATTTCAAAGAAGCAGGTGTTTCGGATTATGTTGACGCACGTCTGTGCGATGCACACGAGATGGTTTTACAACTTGAAGGACCGATTGATTTTGTTTTTAGTGATGCAGATAAAGGTTGGTATACCAACTATTTTAAAGCCATTGCACCTAAGTTAGACGTTGGCGGTTGTTATGTGTCTCACAATATTTCTCAACGTCGAAGACAAGTGGGAATTACTGAATATGTAAATTATATTGAATCACTCAGTAATTATAACACAACCTACAATAATAATGGGGGCGGAGTTTCAATAAGTTATAAAACCAGCGCAAATTAATCGTCACAGGTTCTTAGAATAGATTATCAATTACCTCTAATTTACCTGTTCCGGAAAAGTAATAATTGGCAGTAAAAGAGTAACAGCATTAAGGAATTGGATAGCCGGGGAATAAGTCAAATGCATTAACTCCTCAAAGTAACATTTTAACAGTTATTTTCTTATGGGCATTTGGTCAGTTATAGTTTTGATAAGCTGTTGGAAACTCACTTTGATTTTTTACTAATTTTTAAAAATATGGATAGAAAGAACTTTAAATAACCAAGCCGATCAACTCTGATATAAAAAATTAAAACTTTTTGTGCAGCTTATCCATGGTTAATGATAAAAAATAACTTTGAAAAGGAGATAAACCAATGAAACTAATTAAAGACCTTACTTCCTCAAAAAACACCTTTTTTATACTGGTATTACTTGCAGTTGTTGCTTTATTTTCTGCCTGCAATAAAACCGAAGATTATCCCAGAAAACCAGACCGGCTTGGATCGGGCAACATCAAATGGGAAGAATCACTGACTCCGGATGGCTGGATAAAGGTAACAAATGAAGACGGCGCTACCCTCGGTTATTCAAAAAATTCCGGGCTTCAGCTAATCCAGGTTGACGGATACGCATTTAAAGATCTCAACAGAAACAACCTGCTGGATCAATACGAAGACTGGCGTCTTGATTTTGAAACAAGGGCGAAAGCCATGGTTGACGAGATTCCGGTTGAACAGATGATGGGAATGAAAATGAATCCCTTTGGCGGCTGGACGGTTAATCCTGACACACTTGATGCCATAATAAAGAATTCCCTTAACCTGGGCTACCGACAGCTGCGGGCACCCCGTGGTGGCACAGCCGATGCGAGAACAAAGGTGAACTGGAACAATATGGTACAAGAGTACATTGAAGGCCTTGATGATATCGTCTGTATTCCCGCAGTTTGGATTGACGATCCCAGGTCAGGCGACGTATCAAGCTGGCCGAGCAATCTTGGTTTGGCCGCAACATTCGATCCTGAAGTAGGAGCTCAATACGGCAGAATGATGTCGGAAGAGTGGCGTGCTATGGGAATCTCCATGCAGGTCGCTACACAAATGGACCTGGCGACAGAACCACGATGGAAACGTATCCCCGGTACGTTTGGGGAAGATCCTGCCCTGTCAATGGATATGGCAAGAGCCGTCATTAACGGTTGGCAGTCTACTTACGATGAAGAAGGGAATGATCTGGGGTGGGGCAAACACAGTGTAAACAACCAAATGAAACACTGGCCCGGAGACGGAGCCGCAGAAGGCGGGCGTGAATCGCATACACGTGATGGTGCATACAACGTATTTCCTGGCGATCAGTTTTTTATTCATGTTCTGCCATTTGTAGCTTGTATGGACCTGCCGGGAAAAACGAAAACAGTAACAGCTGCTATGACAAACTATTCCATCGGTATTGAAGCGGATGGTTCGCCAGTGGGGGGAGAGCGTATCGGGTCAAGTTACAGTCCATATAAAATCAATCATTTGTTAAGAGAAAAATATGGTTGGGACGGCTATATTCTTACCGACTTCGGCATTCTCACCAGCAAAAACTATGGTGTTGAAAATATGACCCCTGTTGAAAAAAGATTGGCCACCCTGGAAGCAGGATGTGATGCGTTCGGAGGCGAGGGCGGTGGCTTGCAAGAAAGTGTTGATTTAGCTATGCAGGCTTATGGACTGGGGGTTGCCAGGCTTGGCAAAACAGAAATGGATGAAATCATGAAAAAGTCAACTGAACGGATACTTAGAACCCACTTCAATATCGGCATTGTTGACAATCCATATCTTGATTTCAAAGTGGCTGAATCCACCTCTCTAAAACCTGAGCATGAGGCAGCAGGACATCAGGCGCACCTTAAATCTATTGTAATGTTGAAGAACAGCGGCAACATTATTCACAAGACTTTAGCAGGAGCCGAAAAACCGAGGGTATATATCCCCAGGTTATATACAGCAGCGACAGGTGGGTGGAGAAGGACGCCGGCATCTGCTGAACCGGGATTCGCCCTTGAAATTGCCGGCGAATATTACGATGTGGTAACTGATGCACTGGCCGATACGTATACCGGCCCGGCGGATGACCAAGGCAATCCAACGTTATCGCCAAATGACATCATTCGTTCATCGAAAGAAGAAATAGCGAAATGTGATTTTGCCATTGTAAGGATTAGCAATCCTAAAAACGGGAATCCCACCTTCATGGAGTCCGGAGGTATGCGGGATGGCGGTCCGGGCTCCGTAGGAAGTATAACAGATCGTGAGGAGTTTACATATTTGCCTATTTCTCTGCAATATCGTCCTTACACTGCCGATTCAGAATTTGTGCGTCGGGAGTCTTTTGGAGGAGATATAATCGAGGTGACAGAAAAATCGACTGATGGCGAAACAAAGAAACGGATCAAGGAGAATCGTTCCTATTTCGGTGAGACGGGAATCATCACGAATGAAAGTCATTTGGATCTTGTGCTCAATACTGCATCCGTAGCAGAAAAGGTTATCGTTGTGCTGGACATTTCGAATCCAATGGTGTTTAAGGAATTTGAGAGTGAGGTTGATGCAATCCTGGTAGGATTCGGTGGTAACAGAGCTGAAA
>JAQICP010000117.1 GCA_027858555.1 Vallitaleaceae bacterium | reverse complement strand
AGACAAGTGTATTCCCGCCAGTATCAAGAAATATGCTTGAAGTTGTTCCCTTGAGCGCCAAAAGTGCCGTCTTATAAATCAGAAGCTTGGTCAATGTAATGTTGATAGAAGCACTTTTTGAAGGTGAAGCGACATATGATTGCTGTAAGATAAGTATGACGCCCTCTTCATCCATCAGGTTGATATCAAGCTGATATAATAACGGGAAAAGGCTCTTTATCTGTATATGGGCTTGTGAAACAATTGCTTGTAGAAGATTGGTAGCAATATCTTCTTTATATTTGGAGGAGAGCTGGACCAACCTCAAATATTCAAGGTTGGAAGCTTCTTTTTGATCCAAAATCGTTGCAATTTCATTCAATATGACTTGAAGCTCAGAATTGACAATGGGTTTTAATAAATAATTGGAAACACCATATTGAATGGCCTTTTTTGCATATTCGAATTCGCCATAACCAGACAATATGACAGTAATGATATGAGGAAAATCACGATGAATGGTTTCGCATAAAGTAACGCCATCCATAATTGGCATTTTGATATCAGTTATAACAAGGTCATAGTGTCCACTAGCAAGCAGTGAACATGCTTGTTCACCATCGGAAGCCTCTGAAATGACTTGCCACTTAGGTGACAATTTTGGAATTATGGTTTTTAAAAAAGAAAGAGTAAGCTGTTCATCATCTACAATCATTGCTTTATACATGGGTATCCTCCTAACCAATCTGCATGGGTAAGTATAATTCTACAGTAGTGCCTACATCAAGTGTACTATTAACTTTGATACCATAGCGTTCGCCGTATTTGATTTGAATTCTTCTATGAACATTCAAAAGGGCAATACCACTACTTTTTTCACTTGTATTTAGTTCGTTGTTTATTTCAGCTCCATTTTTCAGTTTGTCTTGAAGTGTGGTTAAAGTTTCGGGTGTCATACCGATACCATTGTCTTTTATTATAATAAGAATATGATTCTCGGATTTGATGCTGGTTATCGAAATGGTTGTTATGGTTTTTTTGGTTTCACAGCCATGTATGACTGAGTTCTCAGCGATAGGTTGAAGGCTCAGTGCAGGAATCAGAAAATTGTATAGCTTATGATCGATATCTATCTTGTAGTCTAGTCGATCCACATAGCGGCTCTTCTGAATGGATAAATAAGCATCAAGAAGTTCAATTTCAGTTTGAATTGTAATATCCTTTTCAATATGACTGAGTCCTCTTAACATGATACTCAACTTATTGATGTTGCTTACCGCCTCATCGAATTGTTCGGTTTGAATGAGTATACTGATCATATTCAGTGTGTTATATATGAAGTGTGGCTGAATCTGGCTGAACAATGAACTGATTTGTGCTTCTTTCTGTAAATATTTCGCTTCATATATCTGGTGAACCAATTGATTATTTTGAGAAAACATATTTTTCAGCTCTGTTATCATATCATTTAACGCATAGCTAAGGTATGCCAGTTCATCTTTTGAGGAAGTATTGAAAACAACATCCAAATGACCACCTTGGATTTTTTTGATTGTTGAAATAATACTATTGAGTGGGTGTAAAAATCGATATAGGTAGAGAATAATAATGAGTAGTGATACTAAAAAGCACATAAGAGCAATAAAGTTAGCGCTACGTCGTACAATAAGTATACCGTGATTAATAGTGTTATATGAAGTGATGCCAACCATGGTCCAGTTCGTATCTTTGATAGTCACATAATTAATCAAATATTGCTTGTCATTAATGATGGTGCCGGTAGGATTAATGGTACCGTCTTGGATGGTTTGATAAATCGTGTTATAAGCATCACCATCAAAACCAATGATATTGGAATGAATCAATTGATTATCTGAATCCATGATGAAGAGACCGCCTTCATCACCAAAATCCGGCTGGTCACAAAGACTTTTAATGCTTGAGTAATTCGCATCAACTTTTATGACACCAAGAATGCGATCTGTATTGCGCGTGCTTCGTATTACCCTTACAATGGAAAAAACAATGTTTTTGGGGTTTTTGATAATTTGCTCTAGGTGTGCAGAGACCAGAAGCGGTTCTTCTGTTGCCATTGCTTTTTTGTACCAGTCATAATCCTGATAAATTTGAGAGCTATCGATGGTGGAGGGCATTCGCTCACCCTTATAGATCTCATCGGTCAGAATGAAAACTCGGAGTATGTCTTGTCTTGGGGTGATCAGTATCTGATCCAAGAAGTCCTCAATGGTACGTGTCCGGTATAAGCTGATTAAGTCCGAATCGTCTATGCTTTTATCGAGAGCGTCAATAACGTTGTGATCATAGTAGGGTGACAGGGACAAACGATATAAATCGTCAATATAACTCTCAATATTCATCGCGGATAATTCAAGGATTTGTTGTGCTTTTTCTGAGGATTGTTCAATAAGACTTTTGCTGTATTGTTTGTATAGTGATAATGAAATGATAGTAATTGCTATCATTATAAGTGTCACCGTACTTAAAAAAAGTTTGAAGGAAATACTTTGAAGGTTAAGCTTCGCTTTGATAAGATCACCACCCATACCTAATGATTTATTTTGATTTTATAAGTTGCTACATATTTTATCGCTAATGCTACTATAATAGTGAATAACAGCTGCTACTTATAGTATTAGTATACCATTTACAGTAACGGTGTAGTGGAAATCATAAAAATACGAACCCTTATCTAAGATTTGAGGGGTTTAGTAATCTGGGATAAGGAACTAGAATTAAAGAGTAGTTAAAAACAATTTCAGGAAGGGGTATTAAAATGAAAAGAACAATAAAATTATTGGTTGCTGTTATGATGATTACGGTATTGGTTGGAGGCTGTGCAAAAACAGAAGATCCAGTGGTCGCAACGAATACAGATGAA
The DNA here is from genome assembly GCA_027858555.1 of Vallitaleaceae bacterium. GTDB lineage: Bacteria > Bacillota > Clostridia > Lachnospirales > Vallitaleaceae > JAQICP01. Next base: position 1,434 of record JAQICP010000117.1, on the reverse strand, counting down.
GCAGCCGACACAGTTAATGATGAGGTTGCAGTTGAGACTGGCGATTCATCGGATCCAATTACTATCAAATTTTTTACAGGGAAAGTGGAAACGGTTGATCTCATGAACGAGATTATTAGTGAGTTCAATGCTGCCAATCCAGGAATTATAGTAGAACAAGAATTCCAAAAAGATGCAAGTAATGTCATCAAAGTTAAATTCGCATCCGGGGATGTTCCTGACATTACAACTGTTGTGACTCAAGATTACATTGATCAAGGCAAATATCTTGACCTAACAAATGAAGTATGGTGGGACAGAATTGATCCTGCAATAAGAGACCTGTGCACCGATGTTAAATCGGGTAATCAATATAGGGTTGCCAGTAACATGACCATGGCAGGACTTTATTACAACAAAGCAATTTTTGAAGACCTCGGGTTGGGCGAAGCCGTAACCTGGTCAGAATTCGAAGATGACCTAACACAAATAAAAGATAATTATAGTGACGTGACACCATTTTTCATGGGCGGTAAAGATTCGTGGATGCTCGGGCATTTAATTGAGTTCATGGCACACGGTGTCATCAAACAAGAGCTTGGTATTACAGAAAGTAAAGTGGCACTTTTAGCTAATGACGATTCTAAACTTCACTTAGGTGATGTTGGAGGACCAATGGAAAGCTTTGCAGCGGCAATTATCAGTACGCGTGACAAAGGATTGTTTAATAGTGATTTTTTAACAGCTACTTACGACAATCAGATTGAAGCGTTTGCCATGGGTAAAGCAGCAGTAATCAGTCAAGGTATGTGGGCACTTGGTGGTATTCTTGAAATGAATCCAGAAATGACAGGTAACATAGGATTCATGCCATACCCAGCCATTACGCCTGATACTAAACCAGTTATCTTAAGTGCAGAAGATTCAGCTTATGCAATAACAACAGATTCAGAACATCCTGAAGAAGCCAAAAAATTCTTGGACTATTTATTCCAAGTGGACAACATGGTAAGGTATAGTGAATTCGTTAAGTCACCAAGTGCATTTACAGATGTCAGTGCGGATTGGGGACCTCTTAAAGACGAAGTTGCACAAGCACTTTCAGCAGGCATTCACATAGGATTCACCAATGAGAGCCCATCAGGATTCTCTGGAGATGACGCAGGTAGAATGGTACAAGAATTATTTGTTGGAGAATATGCAACCTCAGAAGAGTTTGCAATAGCATACAAAGAAGTATGGGACAAAGCATGGAGCGCTTCAAATGAGTAGAAATCATTAAGAAATATTGACACACTGGAGAGTATATTGAAAAGCTTCAATATACTCTCCAATATTATAGGAGCGTGATCATATGTTATTAAAAAATAGAATTATTTCAAAACTACATTATTTTATGATTGTGCCTGCATTCTTGCTATTTACTATTTTCTTTATTTACCCGCTACTTAGGGG
>JAQICP010000109.1 GCA_027858555.1 Vallitaleaceae bacterium | reverse complement strand
AATAATGTTAATATAGATTATGACACACAGATTGTTACTGATTTATCTTTAGAGACCATAGATTTTTTGAAAGAAGAGATGGCCTGTGTCGAGTCAAGAAGTAGCACTAATAACGATCCAGCGTCGCAGATTAAAAAGATTAGTAATTACTTAAGTGAACTTAAAGGTGAACCAAAAAAACGCGGTAGAGTCAAAAAAGTCGAAGCACCGCTAGTGCCTAATTATTATATATCATCATCAACAGATGTCGGCGACATTAATCGGTTAAGTATTTTAATACATTTCTCAGAAGAATGTGTTATGGAAAATGTACGTGCCTATACACTCATGAACGCCCTACGTAATCTGAGTCTACACATCTCATGCTATCCGGATGACTTATTAGGAGAGGATGAAGATGTAGTGAAGTATATCAAAGAAAACGGATTCTATATGTTCATTGAAACCAGCGAGACAGCAGCAAGTTTTGAAGAATTTATTGATGGGTATCCATATGTTAAGACTTTTAATATTAAAGTATTTGACCCTGAAGACATGCCTGATGAAATGAAAGACGGATTGATACAAAAAGAGGGTACATCAAATGAAGTTTCAGATATGGATACGAATACAAAAATCAGTCCGCCTACTGATGACGATAAAACTGTGTCATTAGATGATGAAGAACAAGACGATCTTATTATATATTTAGATGACAATGAAGAAAATAGCCACAACAATATAGAAGCCAAACAATCTTTAGATGAAAATGAAGAAAATAGTTACAGCAATACAGAGGCCATACAATCTTCCGATGAAAAAAAAGAGCATAACGAAGCCGCTCTTGACAATAAAAAAAGTAGTAGTGGGACTAGTCTTAAAATGATTAGTGTGAATGTAGATAAATTAGATAAGCTTATGGATTTGGTAGGTGAGTTGGTTGTATCAGAAACCATGGTCACAAGAAACAATGCAATTGTAAGTATAATGGATGACGTCCTTGATAAAACCATTCGCCAACATCGTAAAATCATAACGGATATGCAAGATGTTGCAATGGCTATTCGAATGGTACCACTCACTGCAACCTTTCAAAAAATGAAAAGAATTATCAGAGATATCAGTAAGTCCACAGAAAAACATATTAAATTGGATATTATTGGTGAGACAACAGAGGTGGATAAAAATATCATCGAGAGGATTTCAGATCCTTTAATGCACTTGATTAGAAATTCATGCGACCATGGTATCGAATCACCAGAAGAACGAAAAGCCAAAGGCAAACCTGAAACTGGTACTATTACTTTGGAAGCTAAAAATTCAGGCGGGGATGTGTGGGTTGTCGTTAAGGATGATGGTAAAGGCTTAGATGCTGATAAAATATATGCAAAGGCATTAGAAAAGAAACTGCTCAGTCAAAACGACCCGCGACCAACAGACGCGGCTTTGTACAATTATATTTTTATGGCTGGATTCTCAACTAAAGAAGCAGTTAGTCAGTTTTCAGGTAGAGGTGTTGGCATGGATGTCGTCACCCAGAACATAGAAAAACTAGGCGGGTCCATCAGTATAGAATCCGAAAAGGATCATGGTTCCTCCATTATTATAAAAATACCACTAACATTAACCATCATTAATGGCATGCGTCTGAGAGTAGGCAAGAAAGAGTTCATATTGCCTATAACGACAATTAAAGAATCATTTAAAATCGACAAAGAAGATTATGTGGTTGATCCTGATGGCAATGAAATGATTCTGGTTCGTGGAGAGACATACTCAGTACTTCGTCTATATAAGCATTATGGTATAGCTGATTCAGGGGATAATATCCGTGAAGGCATTATGATTATTGTAAGCGATGGTGAAAAGCAGTTATGTCTATTTGCAGATCAGTTGATTGGCGAACAGCAAGTAGTTGTCAAACCACTCCCTAACTATATTAAAAGAATTGACGGTATTTCAGGCTGTGCCATATTAGGCGATGGTGGTATCAGCCTCATATTAGATCTAGATGGGTTACTTAGAATATAACAATATTGAGGTGATAGTATGTTTTTGACAGTCATACACATAATGCAAAAGCCACAAATTGATGTGAAAAATTTCTTGTATAATAAGTTGAAATTCTTAGATGTTGAGCTGTTTGAGTATGATCTATTAGAGGGCATTCCTGATGAATTGCCAGCTGCTGACATAGTGATTATACAAGTTGGTAATAAAAAAGAAGTATCATTTCAACATATTGAAAGTATTGCAAGCTGCTTTATTAATAATCTTAATGTTTTTTACATCGGAGATGCTAATGATCTTTTAAAGAATAAGGACAAGTATCTGGCACTGGGATTTAAAAAGCTGATACCTTCTAATGAGTTTGTGGAACTCGGCTGCGCTCTTTTTGAAGCATCCATGAGTCAACAAAAAAAAGAACTGGATGATTTTAAAAAGATTGCTATCAGTGATAGTGCGTTTCATATGTTTGAAAAACTGGGCGAATGCATATTTATTTTGGATAATAATCTAAAACTAATATATCTCAATGAGCAGGCCAGTAAAATAGTAAAAATGGATTTTTTTGAAGCGAAGGGCAAACGAATTGAATATATCTTCCAATTATCTAATACGGATAGACCAATTAAGACGTTAGAGTATTTGAGGGGGATTGTTACTACCAAGATAAGTACCGGGCTACCGAGATTCACAATGCTTAGGAACAACAATAATGAAATGAAATATATTTCAGCCAATATTAATTATGTGTCAGGCGAATACTTTGAAGGCTTGTTTATTATCATGCGGGATATATCTAGAATCATGAAGGCTGAAGTACAGATCAGACAATTGTCTCAAGCGGTGGAATATTCACCAGATTCCATTGTCATCACAGATGCTAATGGTGTCATTGAGTATGTGAATCCGGCTTTTTTGAAATTGACGGGTTATTCAGATACTGAAGCAATAGGGAATAAACCTAGCATATTGAAGTCGGGGCATACCAGCGAGGAAGACTATAAGCAATTATGGCAAAGTATTAAGTCGGGACTTGTGTGGCATGGTGAATTTCAGAATAAGAAGAAGGATGGCAGCTATTATTGGGAAAAAGCTTCCATTGCACCAGTATTTGACGAGAGTGGTTACATTAAGAATTTTGTTGCTGTTAAACAAGACATTACCAAGGAAAAAGGCTTGCTAGAAGTTAATCGTATCGAACGAAACAATCTAATGGCTATGATAGAAACAACCCCAATTGGCATCATACTCATTGATAAAGAATACAAGATCAAGCGTGTTAATGAAAAAATGAGAGCGGTTTTTAGGGGCCATGAAACCCATAAGACCTATGAAGCACTTTTGGTTCAAGAGGATGTTTTTGAAATTAATAATACTTGGATTAAGATGACTGATCTGATTGATAGCATTGTTAAGAATGGTACGATATATGAAGGGGTTGAACTTACCTACAACCTAGGCAATGGTAAACAAAAATGGTTAAGGGTTTTTGGCGTTCCCATAGAATTGCAAGATGAACGACACGCTCTTTTCTCAATAGATGATGTGACACAGATGAAAGAGCTGACAAGGCAATTAGAGGTTGCAACTGAAGAGGCGAAACAAGCAGACCAAGCGAAAAGTCTATTTTTGGCAAATATGAGTCATGAAATAAGGACACCAATCAATGGTATCATAGGTATGACTGAACTTACCTTAGAAACAGATGGGTTAACTAAAGAACAGATCGATAACCTGCAAATGGTAAAATATAGTTCTAATAACCTACTAAGAATAATTAATGATATACTGGATATATCAAAGATTGAGGCACATAAGATTAAGCTGGAGAACATTCCGTTTAGCTTAGAAACTATTATTAAAAACACATATAAAGCCTTTGAGATTAAGATTAAAGAGAAGGAAATAGACTGTGTCATTAATATCGCAAAAGATATGCCATCTCACTTTAGTGGGGATCCATATAGGATTCAACAGATCTTGAATAATTTATTTAGTAATGCAATAAAATTTACCCATGAAGGTCATGTTAAGATTAATGTGCAAGCAACTAAGAAAGTAAATGATAATTATCGTATTATTATTGAAGTGCAAGATACGGGCATTGGTATTTCTCAAGCAGATCAGAAACATCTATTCAAGAGTTTTAGCCAAGTGGATAGCTCCATAACAAGGAAATTTGGTGGCACAGGGCTTGGACTTGTTATCACTAAAAATCTTGTTGAAATGATGGGTGGTAAACTAACCTGCAATAGTCAGAAGGGTATTGGTACGGTTTTTTCAGTGACACTTAATCTGAATGTTGTCTCTTCTAAGCAGGCAGTCACTGAGCAAAAAGTTGAGATTGATTTGCCTGGTGAATTAGACAGTGTTACTTGTCTGTTAGTAGAAGATGAAAAAGTCAATATGATGATAGCTAAAGAAATAATGATGAAAGCAGGCTACCTGGTTGAAGAAGCGATTAATGGCATTGAAGCTGTTGATAAAGCAAAGTGCAAACAGTATGATTTCATATTAATGGATATTCAATTACCAGAAATGGATGGTGTTACAGCTTCAAAATTAATAAGGAAAGGGTATAAAGATTCAGATCAGTACACACCGATCATAGCCTTGACTGCCTACGCACTTAAAGGTGATCGAGAAAAATTCTTAAGCGAAGGCATGGATGAGTATTTAGCAAAACCATACGATAAAGAGTCATTACTAATTAAGGTATCTAAGGTACTTAGACCAGATTACTTAGCGCTAAAGCAACAGTATGGCGGATACAAAGAAGCACAGTACAAACAATTAATGGTTGATTTGATAACTGGTATGAATGAAGCATATAAGGTAGGCAAGTATGTTTTATTAGGTAGATATGCTACTAAAGCTAGGCAGATTGCAAAAGCATTTGGTATGAAGGATTTTGGCAATATGATTTTTAAGTTTCAGATGAAAATCAGGAAAAATGAATACGAACAAGCAAAACCAATATTACTTGAGTTGAATGTAGCCTTAAAAGATAACCTTAAGAAGGAGTGGTCATAATGAGAATACTAATTGCAGAAGATGAGATGATTAGCCGTAAATTCATATATAAGTTTTTATCTAAATATGGGGAGTGCGACTTAACCATCGATGGTGGGGAAGCCATCGATGCCTATATGCTTGCACTTGATGAAGAAGAGCCTTATGATTTAGTCTGCTTAGATATTATGATGCCTGATATTGATGGTATCAAAGCTTTAAAAGTTATTAGAAACATTGAGAAAGAAAGAGCCGTGCCAGAAAGTAAAAAGGCTAGGATTATTATGACAACCGCTCTCAATGATGTTGATAAGGTCCAACAGGCATTTGACTATGGCAGTGAAGGTTATGCTGTAAAACCAATCAATACGAAGAAAATGATAGATGTCATGAAGCGCATTGGATTATTATAAGAAAAACAAAAAAATGACTTACCACATCGTTTCTGTGGCAAGTCATTTTTTTGTTTTCAATTAAACAGGTATATGTTATTCTTAAGTGAGAAAGCGGTGGTTTTATGGCAAGACCTATGAAAGATAGAAAAGTATGCAAAGAACCAAGGACCAAGGTTTTTGGTCCAAGCAAGTATGAGGTAGAAGATGAAGGACTATGCATCTATATGAGTATCGAAGAATACGAAGTAATCAGACTGATGGATTATTGCAAACATAATCAGATTTCTTGTGCTGAGTTTATGGGCGTTGCTAGATCTACAGTTCAAAGAATATATGAGTCGGCAAGACAGAAGATAGCAAGTAGCCTTGTTGAAGGTAAAAAGTTAGTCATCACAGGTGGCCACTATACAGTTTGTGAACAACAAGAGCATGATGGCAGTTGTAATAATTGCAAGTAAACAACTAGAGCATGATGGCAGTTGTAATAACTGCAAGTAATAAGTAGTAGTAAGTAATAAGTAGCATTAACAATAGAATTTCCAAAGCGAGGGCATATGATTACATTCGAAAACGTGGCTATAGATTTTGACAATAAAAGTGTGATTCAGGGATTTGATTTGGTGATTAACAAGGGCGATAAAGTGCTTTTCAAAGCGCCATCAGGGAAAGGGAAATCTTCTCTTTTAAAGGCAGTACTTGGATTTGTTACCTTATCAGAAGGTACTATATTAATAGATCAGATACCCGTTACTGAAAAGACAGCCTGCGACTTACGAAGTAAGGTAGCCTATGTGAGCCAAGATGTTGATTTGATGCCGCAAGTTGCAAGAGATTTTATACAAGAGGTCTATGACTACAAATATAATAAGCATTTAGAGCTTGATAACGATCGCTTGATTGAACTCATGACATACTATGAATTAGAACTTAGTTTACTAGATAAGAATATTAAGGATTTTTCTGGTGGTGAGCGTCAAAGACTTGGTTTGGTAATCGCTTTTTTACTGAATCGAGAGATTTTGCTTTTAGATGAAGTAACATCTGGTCTAGATGCTCATTTGAAAAGTAAAGTATTTGATTATGTCTCACAGTCAACGATTACAGCTATTATCATTTCACATGATGAGATATGGATCAATGAACTAATTAAGGTGGTGAATTGGTAATGGGTGCAAAAGATATTACTTATTTTTCCTTAGCTTTACTTGGTTTATTGATATTACCACTTATGTACTTGAATGTTAGATTCAAAATCAATATTAATAAGCGGATATTATATGCAGTTGCAAGAATGACGATTCAATTGACACTGGTTGGTTTGTACTTACAGTATATTTTCAAATGGAATCATATTGCTATCAATATATTATACATTGTGTTAATGATGTTGATAGCTTCGTTATCCATCATCAAATCAGTTAAATTACCTTACAAAAAAATGCTCCTACCGATTTTTGTGGCTATATTCATACCAACGATGACAGTTTTGATCTATTTTAATTATGTGGTGGTGCGTGCGACATTCTTATTTGATGCTACTTATTTGATTACTATTGGGGGTATGATACTTGGTAATGTCTTAAATGGCATTATTGTTGGTATGAACAGTTTCTATAACGGCATCGTATCTCAAGAAAAAGTATATCTCTATAGGCTTGCACTCGGAGCTTCAAAAAGCCAAGCAAAAGCACCATATTTTAGAGAAGCAGTATATGCAACAATCAATCCGACCATTGCATCCATTGCAACGATTGGTCTAATTGCTTTACCTGGCATGATGACTGGGCAGATACTTGGAGGCTCTGATCCATTAGTAGCCATCAAGTATCAGATTGCCATAATGTTAGCAATCTTCATAGTAAAATATCTAACCATCGTATTAGCACTATGGTTTTGTTCAAATACTATGTTTGATGGCTATGGTCGATTACAAATACACAGGAAGGCATAGGTGTATACATGGACATTTACACAAAAAAAGGAGACCACGGATCGACGTCCAATCTTCTAGGTGAGACCTTATCTAAGGCTGATATCATACTACAATTACAAGGCGATATTGATGAAACCAATGCCTATATTGGGCATTTAAGAGCTACTATTTCTGCGGACCATCCCAATGTCATCATTGACAGATCGCTTAGAAATTGTCAGTATAGTTTATTTAGAAGTGGCAGTGATGTTGCTACCAAATTCAATAAAGAATATATACAGACCAGTGATATTGAAAAACTAGAAAAGTCCATTGATGAAATGACTTCAAAAGCAGGAGAACTCAAGAATTTCATATACTATAATGGCACAATTAGTGCTACTATGTGTCAGGTTATTAGAAGTGTAGTACGCCGCTCTGAAAGAACTTTTGTAACGGTACTGCAATATCTAGAATGGGAAGGTGACTTCCCAATCGGTTATCAATATGTTAACAGATTATCAGATTATTTCTTCACCTTAGCTAGATACTTTAACTTTATGCAAGGTGTGAATGATGATATAATGAAACTAGTCTAAAAAGAAAGAAGGATTATTATGAATAAGGAATTTTCTGTATTAGAACTTTTAATATTTGCTATTAGCATTGAAGAGGCTGGTGTTAAGTTTTATCTAGACTTAGCAACACTTGACCAAAGTGATGAATCGAGAGCTTTTATGTTAAAACTGGCTGATGACGAGAAACAGCACGTTGCAGTTTTTCAGAAAATATATGATGAGGTAGCAACGGAAGATAATTTGTATAAGTATTTGACCGATTCTGATGTTTCTGCAGTGTTTGCTGATTATGCAAAATATACGGCATTTAACAGAGAAGGTATGCTGAATCAATCCATTAACGGGGCGATAAAAGCAGGCATATTAACAGAAAAGATAACGATCGATTATTATACAGCTATGTTAGAATATGCTAAACCACAATTGATCAGCATTCTTGAAAGATTAATTCAAGAAGAAACAGGCCATTATGAGGAATTAATGAAACTAATAAAAGAATAAGGACTATTCCATTGGTATA
>JAQICP010000511.1 GCA_027858555.1 Vallitaleaceae bacterium | reverse complement strand
AATGTAACTAATAGTAAAAGAATGGCTTATGTTAAGGCATTAGAATCTAAAAACATTGTTATTTCTTATGCACCAATTATACAAATAGAAGGATATAAAGTGAGTGGGTATGAAGTGGTATTGTCGTGGGACGGTATGGCAATAGCACCAGATAGTACTGGTCAAATTATTCAAAAAAAGAACTATGTGACTTATGGAAATCTGTTCTATGCGAATACTGAATTGTTGGAATGGGTACTTAGTACAAGTATGAATGACATCATGACGTTGAATAGAAAGACGAACGGTGATGTTTTTCTGAGCATTAGTATATCATATGAAAATTTATATGATAAAGATTTTGTTAAACATTTAAATGATATTATAACAACCCTTAAGTTTGACCCTCATCAGATAGAAATTGGAGTTATAATTAAGAATGCTGACATTTCAATTGATAGATTAAGATATTATTTGGATGATATGAAGAAACTAGGCGTTCGGATTGCACTAATTGATGAAGGTGCAGGGTTATCAGCCTTTGCATATCTAGAAGAACTTGATGTGGAAACGCTATGCATTAGTAATAAGAATTATACACAAGGTCAAAAACACTTGATTCTAAGCCATCTGATTGAACTAGCTTATAATTATCGGAGAAACATTATGGTATCTAACATACAGACTGAAGTGGCACTAGACTTTGTAAGAGACTTAGGTCCCCATTATATTAAGGGAACAAGTGTTGGTAGAACACTTAGTCACCAAGAATTGTTATGCTGATTTTTAGCTAATAGAAGATAGGATCGGCTTGACTTTCTTTCTGGAATCAAGTATAGTGAGGAAGTCAATTTAATAAGCAACGCTAGGGGAGCCATATGGCTGAGATAGTTACGAACTGACCCTCATACCTGAACCGGGTAATACCGGCGTAGGAAAGCATAACACAAGATATTTGTGTTCAGTTCATCTTTACCTCCCTAGACAAAAAGGAGGATTTTTTTATGTTTCAAGAATTTTCAGATGCAATCAGTAAAGGTGATATTTCAGTTGTTGTCACATCAACACTGGGTCAAGTCATCACTTGGGTGGTAGCAATCGCATTACTTGGTATCATATTTTTTATGACGGCAAGAAAGAACAGAGCTGCTAATGGTGTTAGAGCGCTTACTTATTCAGGCGTCGCAATTGCCATCGGTACCATATTATCGTTAATTACAATCTATTCTTTTCCACAAGGTGGTAGTGTCACAGCGCTTAGTATGTTAGCTATAACGACTATTGGTTATATCTATGGACTTCGCTATGGTGTTATATGCGGTTTTGCATATGGACTCATACAATTGATCATACAACCATATGTGGTACATCCTGTACAATTATTATTGGATTATCCAATAGCTTTCGGGGTACTTGGACTATCAGGTTTGTTCTCAAGTATGAAGTATGGCTTACAAGTTGGCTACTTAGTGGCAATCATAGCGAGATTGCTAGTACATACGATCTCTGGTGTTGTGTTTTTTGCAGAATATGCAGGTTCTCAAAACGTTGTATGGTATTCATTAATCTATAATGGTACCTATATTGGTACAGAAGGTGTCATAACATTAGTATTACTAGCAACACCTTTTGCTTTGTTATTTAAGTATATAAAGAAGAATGCACTCAAAAGTTAACAATAGTTTAAAGGGGTACCTAATATCGTTCATATTAGGTACCTTTTTTGGTATTAATGAATACCACGGGCTATGCCTGTGGTTCTAAAAAGGTTCCACCTTTGCGTAGTAAAAAAATAACCTCATCTGTTATGATTAATGCAGGTCTGCCAACCGCATTAAAACAGAGGAGGTTATATGAACACACAAAGTTTAGCACACAGCAAATGGAATTGCAAATACCATATAGTGTTTGCACCAAAGTATAGAAGACAAGTGATATATGGGAAGATAAAAGTAGATCTTGGACAAATATTACGAAAGTTATGTGACCATAAAGGTGTTGAAATACTAGAAGCAAATGCATGTTCAGATCATATTCATATGTTAGTAAGCATACCGCCAAAAATAAGTGTATCATCATTTATGGGGTACCTAAAAGGAAAAAGCTCACTAATGATATTTGACAGGCATGCCAATTTAAAATACAAATATGGAAATCGTCAATTCTGGTGTAAAGGATATTATGTAGATACGGTTGGGAGAAATAAGAAGGCAATACAAGAATATATAAAAAACCAATTGCAAGAAGATATTGCATCAGATCAAATCAGTTTAAAAGAGTACATAGACCCGTTTACGGGTGAGCCTGTGAAAAAGGGCAAATAGAAAGAAGCCCCTTTAGGGGTAGCCTGAGAATAAATGCGGTTGGCAGCCGATTCAAAGCGTCTTAAGACGCAAGCTAGTAACAGGCCCTTATAGGGCTAGAGCAAACCACCCGTTAGACGGGTGGTCCTGATTTTGACATCATTTTGCCATGTGTTTATGTTATTGTATTACAAATGTTAAGGATATACTTTACATTGATATATCTGTATATTATAATAAAGAAAAAAGTGGGTGAAACATGGGTGCTAATTTAACATACATTATTGCATTTGGTTATGGACTTCTATCGTTTTTTACACCTTGCATATTGCCACTCTTACCTGTTTATTTCGGATACTTGGCAGGGGATGCGGTAACTAATTTTGATAAAAAGAAGATTAATCGAAAACTAATGATTAATGCGTTAGGTTTTGTTCTAGGCATAACCTTGCTTAATGTATTATTAGGATTTGGATTTAGATCACTCACCACGGTTATATCGGGATACAGTAATGTGTTTAGGTATATAGGTGGGGGATTGATGATATTATTCGGTCTATACTTTATATTAGGTATCAGGTGGTTGTTTGTAGAAAAAGAGAGAAAAGTACAATTCAAATCATATTCTCCGAGTTTTATAAAATCCTTTGTCCTTGGTATTACCTTTAGTTTTGGGTGGACACCTTGCAACGGACCAATCATTGCCTCAATATTAATGATAGCCAGCTTTGAAGCAAATTATATGCGAGCAGGCGGTCTTATGCTAGCGTACTCTGCAGGTTTTGCTATTGTATTTTTATTATCAGCTCTTATGGTGGGTGTGTTTGTCAGCAAAGTGAATAAAGTATATAAGTATTTTGGCGTAATTAAAAAAATATCAGGTGTGATTATGATTGGCATGGGTGTTTTATTGATTTTGAATAAACTAACTTGGCTAGCGGTATAACGCCTAATTGATAATTGAAGATTCAAGTGGAGGTACAATATGAAAAAATACATGGCAATTGGTATGATGCTCATTCTAATGAGTACAATTTTAATCGGGTGTGGAGTTAAAGATGACATAAATAAGTTAGATGCAAATAGTGATAATACATCCGGTAATGGGACAGATGATGATCAGACTATTGATTCGACGTCAGTTGATTCAACCTCAGGGACCAATGATGTAACTGGGGACACATCAGAAAATCAAACCTCTAGTGATCAGACTAGTGATCCGACAAGTGAACAAGCAACATCAAGTTCTGATGGACCTGTATTAATTTTACCAGAAGGATTACCTGATGGTAGAGATGGCATAGTTGACTTTGCAGATTATGAAGGCAAAATGCTTTTTGTTAACTTCTTTGGCACTTGGTGTACTTACTGCATGCAAGAAATGCCTGATTTTCAAAAATTCACTGATAATTATAGTGACAAAGCGACCATCGTTATAGTTGATGCATTAGAAACAGAAAGCATTGATATGCAAGGTGTGGTCGATTGGTACAATGAGAACGGCTATACCATGCAACTAGCTTTTGACACGGATAAAAGCAAGACAGCTGAATATTATGGTGCCATACAAGGATTCCCTACAACGTTTGTATTTGACGAAGACCAGAACTTTTTGGGGTATATTGGTGGCATGATGGATTATACAATGCTAGAACAGATTATGACAGATTATAGCAAAAAGTGATAATTTGGACCAAATTGAATGCCCTTACTTGTGTTTTTGCAAGTGGGGGTTTTCTTATCCTATATTGAAAGAAATATGAGCGGATAAGACGCGTACTGGAAGTACACTTTCTTGATTAATAGTTAAAGTTGCTTTGGTTGTCGGATTAGCATATGGTATAATATATTTAGTAATAGTTAGAGAGGAGCATGCTTATGTTATGTGATCATTGCAGACAAAGACCAGCCACTATGGTTATCAGTCAACAGATTGATGGTAAGCAGGTGAAGGTGTATTTATGTGAGACATGTGCCAATGAAAATGAAGCTTATATGATTCAAAACAATCCATTTGAACAATTTATGGGTGGTGTTTTCAATCAAAAGAAACCTCATTCAAAAGATCAAATCAAGTGTAATAATTGTGGCATGACAATAGATGAATTTAGAAAAAACTCTAAAATAGGTTGTTCCAATTGCTACTATGTATTTGAGGGATACCTTAGTCCCATATTTAAGCAAATCCATGGCAGTACAAGACATACAGGCAAACGACCTATCAAATATAATGCAGAATTACTTAAGATCAATCAAATCAATAATTTGAAAATAGCATTACAGGAAGCTATTGAAGTGGAAAACTATGAACAAGCAGCTATACTTAGAGACGAAATTAAAGCGGTCCAGAAATCCGAAAGAATAGTAGGTGATTAGATGAAATGGTATGAGAAAGAAAACGAAACATATCATGGTATCATCATCTCAAGCAGAATTCGTTTGGCTAGGAATCTTAGAAAGTATAATTTTCCCAGTAAATTATCTGATGATGATAGCATAAAAGTCATTGATATTATTAGTGATGCTATAGCTTCTGCCAGTGACCATGCAGTTTCATTGTTTGAAAAAATAGATATGCAAAACATTAGTCAAATTGATAAGATTGCTATGATGGAGCGCCATATCATAAGTCCGATTTTCATTCGAGATAAGATACCTTCTGCTTTGATTTTATCAAAAGATGAGAGTTTAAGTATTATGATTAATGAAGAAGATCATATTCGAATTCAATCCATGGAAATTGGCATGAATCTATATACAGCCTTAGCAAATGCCTATCATGTTGATGATTTACTTGAAGAGAAACTGGATGTGGCTTTTGATCCGAGTTTAGGTTACTTGACTGCCTGTCCTACTAATGTAGGTACCGGCATGCGAGCATCATATATGATTCATCTACCAGCGCTTGAAACCACAGGTAAACTTAGGTTTTTGCTGGATGCCATAGGTAAGTTCGGACTAACTGTTAGAGGGATGCATGGGGAAGGCTCCGATGCTCAAGGTAGTCTGTTTCAGATATCTAATCAGATTACCCTTGGCGTGACTGATGAAGAAATTATTGATAATTTGACATCGGTGACTAAACAGATTATTGAACAAGAATTAGTTGTTCGTAACAAATTAATTGATGAAAAAAGATTAGAATTTGAGGATGCAGTTTACAGGTCTTATGGTATACTAAAGCATGTTCGGATTTTACCATCAAAGGAAGCGATGACCTTGCTTTCAGATATCAAATTAGGCTTAGAGCTTGGCATCATCAAAACGGCTGAAGAAAAGAAAATCAATATATTTGATTTGATGACTTGCATACAGCCAGCCAATCTACAGAAATTACAACATAAAGAGCTTAACATTGAAGATAGGGATATCGCAAGAGCAACATTTATACGAGAAAATTTGCCAGATCTAATAGAGTAGGCTGTATTTGTATTATAAAATACATGCGGATGCCATTTGGATGATTGGCATGACAGATATGTAAAGACAGAAGTGGAGGTACTAACTAATGGGAAGATTTACAGAAAGCGCACAAAAAGCAATTAATAATTCTAAAATAGTTGCTGAGGAACTGGGACATAATTATGTAGGGACAGAACATCTTTTACTTGGATTACTTAAAATAGAAGATGGTTTAGCAACTATAATTTTGAATCAAAATGGTGTAGAATACGATAATGTTTATGATAAAATCAAAGAATATTTAGTGTCAAAAAACGTTATGGCTAAAGATAACAGAGGATTCACACCGAGGGTCGAGCGTATTCTAGAGCAAAGCGCCAATGAGGCGGATACACTTGCAAGTAAAGAAATTGGAACGGAACATATACTAATAGCCATTCTTAAGGATACGGACTGTATGGCCTCTAAACTGATAGAATTGCTTGGTGGATCAAGACAGAAGATGTATAAAGAAATATATCAAGCCTTTGGAAAGGATCAAGCCATATCAAAGATTGGCGGTAGGAATAAAAACCAAAACGCATCAGGGACGCCAACCCTTGATCAATACTCAAGAGACCTGACTGTTATGGCCAAAGAAGGTAAGTTTGATCCGATTATCGGTAGAGACAAAGAGATAGAAAGAGTCATACAGATTCTATCTAGAAGAACTAAAAACAACCCATGTCTTGTAGGTGAGCCTGGCGTCGGTAAGACTGCTATAGCTGAAGGACTTGCACAGAAAATTGTGGCATCTAATATTCCAGAGACACTCAGAGGTAAAAGAATTGTAGCCCTTGATTTATCTGCCATGGTTGCGGGTTCCAAATACCGAGGAGAATTTGAGGAGCGAATTAAAAAGGCGATTGCTGAAGTCCATGAGTCGGGTAATGTCATACTATTTATTGATGAATTACATACAATAGTTGGCGCTGGTTCTGCTGAAGGGACCCTGGATGCTTCCAATATATTAAAACCATCTTTATCTAGAGGTGAAATTCAGCTTATTGGAGCAACCACCCATGATGAATACAGAAAATATATTGAAAAAGATCCTGCTTTAGAACGAAGGTTCCAACCAGTTGTTGTCAATGAACCTTCTGAAGAAGAAGCAATTGACATATTACGTGGTTTAAAAGAGATGTATGAAATACATCATAGTGTGACCATAACAGACGCAGCTATTGTAGACGCGGTCAAATTATCCAATCGGTATATATCGGATCGATTTTTACCTGATAAAGCAATTGATGTTATAGATGAAGCGTCATCAAAAGTAAGACTTAGTGCTTTCGTAGCGCCTGCAAGTATTAAGGAGATGGAAGCTCGATTAGAGGTACTAGAATCTGAGAAATTAGAAGCAATAAAATCAGAGGCCTATGAAAAAGCAGGTGATATAAAAGTTATGGAAGCTGAAGTTAAGGCTGAACTTTTAGAAGCGATGACAGAATGGGAAACAAAACAAAAGATGGTTAATCAAATGGTGGATGTTGAAGAGATTGCTGCCATTGTTTCAGGTTGGACAGGTATTCCCATATCAAAACTAACAGAAGAAGATGGTGAACGATTAAGATCTTTAGAGAAGGTCTTGCATGAACGCGTAGTCGGGCAAGATGAGGCGGTTGTTGCCATCTCAAAAGCTATTAGAAGGGGCCGTGTAGGGCTTAAGGATCCAGATAGGCCAATTGGGTCGTTCTTATTCCTTGGACCAACAGGCGTCGGTAAAACAGAACTATCCAAGGTACTTGCTGAAACACTTTTTGGAGATGCATCAGCACTCATACGTGTGGATATGTCAGAGTACATGGAAAAGCATAGTGTATCTAAACTGATTGGTTCACCGCCAGGTTATGTGGGCTATGATGAAGGTGGTCAACTTAGCGAAAAAATTCGTCGAAAGCCATATTCTGTGCTTTTATTTGATGAAGTAGAAAAAGCTCATCCCGATGTATTTAATACATTGCTTCAAGTGTTGGATGATGGTCATAACACAGATGCTCAAGGTCGAAGAATTGATTTAAAGAACACTGTGATTATAATGACGTCTAATGCTGGTGCTAGAAATATCATTTCACCTAAAAAATTAGGATTTGCTTCAATGGTTGATGAAAAAACCAGTTACACAGATATGAAAAAAGGTGTCATGGATGAGGTTAAAAAGTTATTTAGACCAGAGTTCTTAAATCGAATTGATGAAGTTATTGTGTTTCATGCACTAACCAAAGAGCATATCATTAAAATAGTGAATATTATGTTTGGTCAATTAGCTGACAGAATGCACAAGAATATTGGTATACGAATTACAATCAGCGATGAGGCTAAGGTGTTCTTAGCTGAAGAAGGATTTGATGAAACATATGGTGCTAGACCCCTTAGGAGAACGATTCAGTCTCAGGTAGAAGACCAACTAGCCAATAGAATACTTGACGGAGATTTTAAATCAGACGATACAGTAGTTGTTGACTTAGTTGAAGGGAAACTCAGATTTGAAAAAACTCTTTAACAATCTAGCCAAGTCTTTGGTTGTACTTTAGTACGTTATTAGATATAATGATAATAACCATTTAAATAGGAGGATATCACATGGCTGGTATTTCAGAATTAATAAGAGTAGAAGACACAAGTGCACTTAGTTTTGGCAATCATGAACTAGATACAAAAGCAAAAATCGATGATTTCGAGGTGGACGGTGATTTATATAAACTGAAAACTTTTAAGACAATGACAAAACTAGAAAAGAACGGCCGATTATTAGACTAATCAGTACCTGTAACAACTGTTAATCATTTTGAATTATCATAACAAGTACTTCAATTTGAAGTGCTAGGTATTGAAGATGCTCAAGTAACAGTTGAGTTAGAGAATGATCAAGAATATAAATTATTTATTGATGATGTACATATTGGTAAGATAAGATCTAATCTTGCAGGGAAATTAAACTTCAATGTAGATTTTGTTAATGGCAAGCAAAGTGTTAAAATTACAAAAGCATAATATACGAATACCCGCTTTTCAAAAGTGGGTATTTTTATGGGCATTTTTAATAGTAAGGAATTGAAAACACTTTGGTTCAATACATTGATAATCATTTCATTTAACGGTATAATATTGTAGTAAATATATTGCAGTGGACATAAGGAGGTAACGACATTGGGATTAAGAGATTTAATTAAGGGGCAATTGTTAGATGTCATCGAATATCAAACGGATGACAAGCGTATATTAGCGCATAGATTTGAGAATGGCGGCAAACAAATCATGATAGGCGCACAATTGACTGTAAGACCAGGACAGATTGCTGTGTTTATAAATGAGGGTGAAATAGCAGATGTCTATACTGAGGGACAGTATGAGTTAACAACTAGTAACATGCCAGTGTTAACAAAATTGAAATCATGGAAATATGGGTTTGAGAGTCCCTTTAAAGTGGATATTTATTTTATATTGATAGATGAGAAAATACAACAACCATGGGGTACGCCATCTAAAATTCCAATTAAAGATCCAGACTTTGGCATTATCAGAATTGGTGCTAATGGTTATTATTCCTATAAAGTTGACCAACCGGAATTATTCATTAAGACTCTAGTTGGTACAGATTCACAGTTTACTGTAGAAGAATGCAGACCACACATAAATGGTAAGATTGTTTCATCATTCACGGATTATTTTAGTGAGTCCAAAGTGACTTATTTTGACGCCTATTCTAATATGGATGAGTTCTCTGAAGGCGTAGCTGGTAAAATTGGTGAGACATTTTCAGGGTTTGGACTTAGTCTTTCAGACTTTGTTGTTAAGGAATTACGCGCACCTGAAAATGTTGAGAAGGCCATGGATGATCGTGCAGCTGTTGGCGCAATGGGCGGAATGGGCATGTATCAGGCAAAAGTTATGACAGATGCTACTGCTGATGCTGCAGTGACAATGGCAGGAAACGAAGGCGGCGGCATGGGACCTATGGGCATGCAAATGGGTGCTGGTGTTGCAATGGGCGGAATGATGGGTAACATGATGGGTAATAATATGCAACCTGGACAGACGGCACAGAGTACTCAGGAAGCAAAACCAATAGTACAATGTCCTAAATGCAATGGCAGTGTGGCTGGTGGCACTAAATTCTGTCCACATTGTGGTAATAATATGGCACCAGCAGTATCTGGTGTATCATGTGTCAAATGTGGTATGACTTTATTAGCGGGCGCAAAATTCTGTCCTGAATGTGGTACCAAACAAAGCGCAGTCTGCAGCCAGTGCGGCGTAGAACTCACACCTGGTACAAAATTCTGCCCAGATTGCGGTAATAAACAATAGACTGGGAGGCTTAGAAGGGAGACTTAGATGGAAGATACCTTAAACCAGATAAACAGAGATGTAAGAACGACTGAATGTGGCGCTTGTGGTGGTATGATGGCATTTGATCCAGAAACTCAAGGTATGAAATGTCCCTTCTGTGGCGGCATTCAATCAATCGAGATGACCAAAGAGAATGTGGTTGAGATTGACATCGGTGACATGAGTAAGTATGACTTTAATTGGAACGCTGAGAAAAAAACAATTGTATGTCAAAATTGTGGTGGACAAACATTATCAGAAGCCAATGATGAAACTCAGTATTGTGCATTTTGTGGCTCACAACATATTATTCAAAGAGAAGAAACTGATATGGGTATGAAACCCCAAGGTTTACTACCCTATATGCTATCTTATGATCAAGCAAAGGGCAGCCTGAAGGCGTGGATTAAAAAGCGGTTTTTTGCTCCGAATGACTTAAAGAAGCGTTATCTTGATCGCCATTTGAAAGGGATTTATGTGCCATATTGGACATTTGACGCTGACACACTCACCAGGTATTCATGTCAGGTTGGTACGTATTATTATACTGGAACTGGTGATAAGCGACAAAGACATGTTAGATGGCGCAACTATTCTGGTAACTATGAACGTTTCTTTGATGATGTACTGGTCCCTGCAGTTAGCCATGAACATATGCGATATATTAAAAAGGCAGAACCATTTGATCTGACAAAAGTTGTGGATTACAAACCTGATTTTTTAGCTGGTTACTATGCTCAAAAATATACGGTTATGCCAGATACTGGTTATGCAACAGCTAAAGAAGCCATGGCCTCTGAAATATCTGCAAGTGTCAGGTCGTCATTACCTGGAGATACACATAGAATGTATAATCAAGTAGTCAGTAACAGGGCTGTTACGTTCAAACATATATTATTGCCTTTATACATGATGTCATATAATTACAATAGCAAGTTGTATCATGTGGTCATCAACGGACAGACGGGTGAAGTTCAAGGACAATCACCTAAGAGTCCGATTAAAGTTGCAGCAGCAATATTACTTGGTATAGCAGTAGCTGTACTAATATATTATATTTCACAAGGCTAGAAATTATACTAATAATGGTAACAGCAATAGTAATAGGGATAGTATTAATGATAATAATAACACTATAGTAGCCATAATTAATAGTTATGGCTACTGTGTTTTTGATTATAAAAGGTTATCAAAGGTTATCAAAGGTGATGAATGATATTGAGTATGACGAATCACAAAACAGATCGAAAAATACCAAACAGATAGAACACCAACAGCTAAGTTCATGTGAGATGTGCGGTAATGTCAGTAAGACAATGACAGCTACTAAAAACATAAATGGTTTATCAATAACAGAATTAGCATAAATGAATCATTATCGGCCCATTTGTAGGAATTTGGATTGGATTATTTGTTATAACGATGACATATAAATTACTGAAAGGGCGTAAAAATGGCTAAAATAAAAACAACTTTTTTTTGCAGTGACTGTGGACATGAATCACCAAGATGGCTTGGACAATGTCCAGGTTGTCGGTCATGGAATACCATGGTTGAAGAATTAACTCAAAAAAAAAGTGCTAATCATATATCACAAAGCAAACTGCTTCCAGCAGGTAATAGTGTGCCTACTGGACTTGAGGATATTGATACCACAGACGATATTCGCATGGCTACCAATATTGAGGAGCTTGACAGGGTCCTTGGTGGTGGCATTGTATCTGGGTCCCTTACATTAGTAGGTGGTGATCCCGGTATTGGTAAATCCACTATTTTACTACAAATGTGTCGTTCAATTACGGACCAAGGTAAAGTCGTCCTTTATGTGTCTGGTGAAGAGTCATTACGACAGATCAAGATTCGTGCAGAACGGTTGAATGTGACTTCTAATAAAGTGCTTTTACTAGCGGAAGTTAATTTTTCTTTGATCCATGAAGCCATCTTGAAAACAAAACCAGATGTCCTTATTATTGATTCCATTCAGACGGTATACACGGATGAGATTACATCCGCACCTGGTAGCGTTTCACAGGTTAAGGCAGTAACTAACCTATTGATGCAGATAGCTAAGGGCATGCAGATATCCACTTTTCTAGTAGGCCATGTAACAAAAGAAGGTGCCATAGCTGGACCTAGGGTACTTGAACATATGGTTGATACGGTCCTGTATTTTGAAGGTGAGAGAAGCGCAACATATCGAATCCTAAGAGCAGTGAAGAATCGTTTTGGCTCAACCAACGAAATCGGTGTTTTTGAAATGAAAGCAACAGGTCTAGTTGAGGTAAAGAATCCTTCAGAATATATGCTTAAAGGCAGACCAATTGGTGAAGCAGGTTCTTTGGTGACATGTTGCATGGAAGGTACCAGACCACTTTTGGTAGAAATACAAGCACTTGTTAGTCCAACTAACTTTGGATTACCAAGAAGAACTGCTTATGGTACCGATTATAATAGAGTGAATCTTTTAGTGGCGGTGTTAGAGAAGAAATTGGGTTTAGAACTATCCCAGTATGATAGCTATATTAATGTAGCTGGTGGCATTAAGGTGAATGAACCAGCTTTGGATTTAGGTATTATAGTGGCGGTCGCATCAATCTACAGGAATAAACCCATTAATGAGTCCACCGTTATTATGGGTGAAGTAGGATTAACTGGTGAGGTTAGAGGTATAGGACAGATTGAACAACGCCTTTCAGAAGTGCATAAATTAGGCTTTAAAACATGTATCATACCAGAAGCCAATATGCATGGCCTGAAAGATTATAAAAATCTGAAAATACATGGAATCAGTCATATAAAAGAGACTACCGGGCTACTATTTTAAATTAATTGGTATTGATTGGCTTTTATGGAACTAATCATGGCATTATCGGAGGATATGATTACGACTTGTTGCATGACTATCCCCTTTCGAATATAGTAATTAATTTTTTGTATAATTCATTGGCATTAAAGGGTTTAGCAATGTAATCTAGCATGCCAGAATCAAGGACTTTAGTTTTGGTGTCAGTCATGACATCAGCAGTTAAAGCAATGATAGGAGAAGGATTTTGATCACACAGTTTAATTTTAATGGCTGCATTATAACCATCTAATAGAGGCATCTGAAGATCCATTAGTATTAAATCATAAGGTGTATTTCGAGACATCTCAATACCTTCTATGCCATTACTGGCAATATCTACAATGATTCCTTGGCATTCAAGGAGTTCTTTTGCTACCTGCTGATTAATCTCATTATCTTCGACTAAAAGAATCAGCTTGTTTTTCAAGATATCCATATTTTGTAGTAGTTCCATGGTTGTATTCTTAGATAACGGTTCATCTTCATACTCTAATAAATGAGAGACTAAATCAAATAAAACTGAGTGGGTAATCGGTTTCATCAGTATGTGGTTAATACCTGCTGCGTGAGCAGCCTTCGTTAAATTATTTCTACTATATGCAGTTAACATAATAGGTTTTGGAGCGCTCATACCTAGATTTCCCTTTATGATTCTCCAAGCTTCAATGCCATCGAGGCCAGTTAGTTTCCAATCAAGTATAATAAGATTATAACTTGAATCAATCTTTGCGACGGCCTCTTCGCCTGAGCTAACTAGAGTAGGGTATATATTAAAACTATTTAGGTAGGCATTAATGACTTCACGAACAGTATCATTATCATCAACAACCATTACTTTGTATGTCAGACCTTCAGGGATGAATTCTACTGATTTGGTAGTTGGCGTTCCTAATTTGAATGTACAGGTAAAAGTAAATGTAGTACCAACTGATTTTTTGCTTTTGAGTGTAAGGCGACCATCCATTAAGTCGGCAAGATTTTTAGAGATATTAAGTCCTAGGCCAGTGCCACCAAAGCGCCTTGTTGTAGATTCATCTGCTTGAGAAAATGACTTGAATAGTTTTTTGATTTCTCCCCCTGTCATGCCTATACCTGTATCTGAAATCTCGAAAGTTAAAGTGACAGCCGATTTAGTTTGTTTGGAGTGACTTGTTTTAAGAATCACTTGTCCGTATTCAGTGAACTTAATAGAATTGCTTATTAAATTCGTCAATATCTGAGTCAATCTTAATGGATCACCTATGATATTAACGGGGATCTCTTTTTTTATATTGATGATGTATTCAAGACCTTTACTAAATGCTTTATCACTAAACATAGTTGATAAATATTCAATTATATCATTTAGATTAAAAGGAATGGTTTCTAGTATTAGCTTACCGGCTTCTATTTTAGAAAAATCTAAAATGTCGTTAATAATATGAAGAAGGTTTTCAGCTGCACTATTAGATTTTTGTAAGTAGTTTGCTTGTATATTAGATAACTCAGTTCGATTAAGTAACGCATTAAAACCTATGATAGCATTCATCGGTGTACGAATTTCATGACTCATATTGGCCAAGAAGTTGCTTTTGGATTCTACTGCTAATTTGGCGCTATATATTGCTTCGTTCAATTCGCTTTCTAGCAGTTTTTGTTTTGAAATATCATTGATGATGCCATCCCATATGATAACACCTGATTTAGTGATGGTAGGTATAGTTTCAATATGTACCCATAGTAGGGTGTCTCTAACAATAAGTCGGCCTTCCCAGATAAAAGATTGTGGTTTAGTATGAGACTTCACATAGGCTATTTCATAGTTACCGATATCATCTGGATGAACGAGATCATCTATAAAATAAGGGTTTTCTAGAGCGTCTGAAAAAGATATGTCTAACATTTTGGAGAAACGTGAGCTAATATAATCCCATATGATGGTACCATCAGGTGCTGACTTGTATCTATAAACACCGATAGGTATTTTGGATGTCAATTCCATATACCTGGTATTGGATTCAATGGTCTGATTTTCTAGAAGTTTACGTTCAACATATAACCATGCATTTTTAGCAAGAAGATTAAGCGCGTCAATATCATATTGGTCATAATCTGTTGGTTTATTGCCGACACCTATAATTGCTACGATATTCTTACCAGAGAATATTGGGACAACAACTTCTCTGGTAATTGGGATATGGCCTTTTGGAAATGTTTTTTGATTGGGTAAACTTGCATAATCATTTTGTATAATAGGCAATCTACTTAATAGGCAATCCTTCAGAAGACCGCGTTCATTTATAACATATGTTTTTGTAGCAGAATTAGCCATCGGACATGATTTTTCTGTATTTGTTGACCATGTTTTTGTAATAATAGCAGTTTCTGTCTTATTGATTAAATGAAAGAAACCAGCATCACTATGGGTTAGTTTTTCTGCTTCATCAAGACTATGTTGTAGGATGCCTTTAATTGGCAGGGTATCAATAATGCTGTTTAACTTAAGTGTCGTATGAAGTGCTCCTTCAACACGCTGATATTCAGAAACATCACCAATGGCTAATATTACTTGCTCATTTGTGCCAAGTTTGATATAGGCGGTGTTAATATATATGAATTTATCAATAGTTGTATAAGTTTTAGTTGTTTTAGGATTAGTAGACGATTCAGGGATAAGTATACTATAATTG
>JAQICP010000490.1 GCA_027858555.1 Vallitaleaceae bacterium | reverse complement strand
CATGATGCCCATACTTTGACATATACTTTTTTACCGGCATAATCAGCTAGTGAGTGTGTATTGCCATCTGTATCCATTAATTCAAAACCAGGTGCAGCTTCGCCTTCATTTGTCATCATAGGATCATCTGTCATATTATCATCTTTATCCATTGTATCGTCTGCCATGGTGTCATCACCGTCGTGTTCATCTGTCATGGTGTCGTCTACCATTGAGTCATCCGCCATCCCGTCATCTACCATCATATCATCTGCCTCGTCCTCATCTGCCATGGTATCTGCCTTAGATTCTGTCATTGGTTCGTCTTCTATTACCTTTGAACATGCTGCCGTTAATAATACAGTTACTAATAATATTGATATGATGCCTAATGTTTTTTTCATAATATAACTCCCTTCAGTTACATGCTTTATGTGATCTTTCAGTACTGACTTTTCTTGAAAGTACTAATAGAATCGTTTACAGTGTCTCAAAAAATACAACAATTTCATTCAATTTATCTGTCATCAGTAGTATACCCATCAATATGATGATGATACCGCCTACTACTTTTATTTTACCCATATGCTTATTAAGCTTTTTCACCTTAGTCAGTAATACCTCTGAAAAAAGAGATATAATCATGAATGGAATCATAAGTCCCATTGCATATACAAACATCAGTAAGCCACCGTAAGCTGCTTGTCCACCAGAAGCTGATATCCCAAGTACGGCTCCAAGAATCGGTCCAATACATGGTGTCCAGCCAAAGCTGAAAGTGAATCCTAGGAGGTAAGTGCCAAGTAAGTCACTACGTTTGCTACCTTTTACCTCAAGTTTTTTCTGTTTCTCTAAAAAACGAATTTTAATGAGACCTGTTTGATGAATCCCCAGTATAATGACAATTGCACCAATGATGATCAAAAATGTCTGGCTATAAATTAATGAGCCAAGTGCACCGATACCAAATCCTAATATGATAAAACTAGTAGATAATCCTGCTACAAATATAAATGTCCTAAGGACCGCTATTAGATTTATGTCTAACTTGCCAATTCGAATACTGGATTTTGTTTTGCTGTCTCCTGCTAATATACCTATATATACCGGTAATAATGGTAGTATACATGGTGCAAAAAATGATAATAATCCTGCTACAAATACTGTACTGATAAATATCTCTTGACCAATCATCTACTCACCGCCTTTCTTTTTTATGCTATTGAATAGTTCTTTATATGAACTTTCCCTTAGAACAATTTCACTTTGAGTAAACGTGTACTAGACGTACACTTTGTTCTATAATATTATCCTATTACTTAATGTTATTATGTCTTGCTTTATCATGTTTTTTCTTATGGTATGTTTATATTATAGGTCCTAGGAGTTTTATTTGATATCGATTCTCATTATAAAAAACTCGAATATCATCATATGTTATCTTGCTATGCGTACAATATTGTATTAAAATGGATATATAGAATGAAATAAGGGATTTAATGCGGGATCTGAAGAGGGATCTACAGAGGTGAAAAGATGAAAGACGATGATTCTATAGATATCAATGATATTAGAAGTCGAGAGCGTTTTACTTATCGGGACGATATCTTGTGTTTTAAAAATATTGGACTAGACAACACCGTTGAAAACAGAGCACCACTTAAGATCGTCGTAGAAAATATCTCTTATAGTGGCATTGGTATCATATGCTCCCGTCCTGTAACCGTTGGGAGTATGTTGGTATTTAATATTAACAACGGCCAAGAAGTTCGGGAAATGATGTTAGAAGTCAAGTGGTGTCAAAGAAAGCAAGATGCACATCATGCAGGTCTCCAATTTATTGGACTCAAACGACCTGATATATATTTCCTACATGAGATGGTTAACAAATCAAAAAAAGAGAATAATAAAAACTAGCTTATGACGCAAAAAGAGACCACTCCTATCCACTGAAGTAGTCTCTCTTGCTTGCTAATATATAATCTAACCGATTAAGTTAACAACAAAGTTATATAGAAAGTAATAAACACCAAGTTCTTAATAACAAGTCTTTGACACTGAGCATATGGCAAGTGCATATTTTCCAGATTAGAAGCTAATGCTCATAGTAAAAAACATGTTGTTAAAACTGTTCTATTAAAATATAATCCGCTTACCTGTTTTACCGCTCTCATAGATAGCGCTAACCATCTCTTGGGTTTTGTAAGCATCTGCTGCTGTCACGTCTAATTCCTTGCCAGATTGTATACTGTCGTAGAATTGATTAATCTGCTTAACATGACTAACACCCCAATAACCCTTTACATTACCGTAATTAAAAGATTCGTTAGGATTCTTATCAGCTATGAAAACGGATCCATCATTCATTGTAACAGTAGCTTTATCTGCAACCATCTTGACAATACCATGCTCACAATATAATTCTATCTCAACTGGTGCATCGTAGCCATAATAATTGACCGTATAAAAACCAGTGATAACCCCACTTTTATACTTAATAACACCTTCTGCTGAATCTTCAACTTCAATGATTTCATGTGCCCTATTAGATATATGGGCATCTACATACTCGAT
>JAQICP010000470.1 GCA_027858555.1 Vallitaleaceae bacterium | reverse complement strand
CTATTAATCTATATGGTGTTACAATTTCAACATGATACAATAAAGATATGTTAAAAATATGTACATAATAGCTATAAAAATTTACTAAAAAATTAATTTAGTCTTTAATGTATCGAAATATCAAGAAACTATTAAGCTAATATTCAAGGAGGAAGTTATGAGAAAAAGCAATATGAAGAAAATTATTACTCTAATAGTGGTAGTTGCTACACTGTTTATCAACGTGGTGGGATGCGCGAAAAGTACGGATACTGATGAAGGTACAACAACGGCAGATGTAACAACTGCAGAGGATGGAACAGCGGTTGTTGCCGATGAAGCAAGTAGTGATACAATTCAAGTAGGTATTGTTTTACCAACAAAAGATGAACCAAGATGGATTCAAGACCAAACAAGATTTTCAACAATACTAGATGAAGCAGGTTTTACATATCAAATTTTATTTAGTCAAGGTTCATCCGCAACTGAAAAAACTAATGTGGAAACACTCATTACAAAAGGAATCACTGTTTTAATTATATGTCCTCAAGACACATCTGCAGTAGCTTCAACAGTACAGCTAGCTAAGGATGCAGGCGTAACTGTCATTGGGTATGATAGACTTATTACTGGTACAGATGCCCTAGATTATAATGTTGGCTTTAATAGTGAGTCTGTAGGCGTGGCTCAAGGTCAATACTTAATTGATAATGCAACTGGTACAGGAAATCCATTATATTTATATGCAGGAGCTTTATCTGACGAGAATGCATTTGTGTTTTTTAAAGGAGCATGGTCTGTTTTACAACCTAAAATAGCAGATGGTACATTTGTTATTAAAAATTCAGAAGAAGCAATAAAAGTACAAGATACTTTAGATCTAACACGTGAAGAAATGGCATCAATATTGGGACAGATTACAACAGACTGGGACTTTAATGTTGCGAAATCCAAAGCTGAAGCACATTTAACAACTGCAAGTGCAGAAGATAAAGGTGATGTATATGTTCTAGCTCCAAATGATGGAACAGCTCGTGTAATTGCAGATGTTTTCGCAATTGATCAAGATATTACAAGTTATGTAATTACAGGTCAAGATGCGGAAAAAGCATCAATTCAATATATTATTGACGGTATACAATCTATGACTGTCTTAAAAGATACACGTATGTTGACAGACGCCGCAGTAACTATGGCAAAACAAATTATTAATGGCGAAGAAGTAGTCGTAAATAGTGAATATGATAATGGTGCTAAACTAGTTCCTATGTATCAATTACCAGTACTTTCTGTAACGAAAGACTCTGTAAAAGAATACATTTTTGATTCGGGTTATTATGAAGCATCTGAATTTACTGGTTTATAATAAGTAACTATTAGTCAAGAAATTAGACCACTTCTTTCTTGAAGTGGTCTAATTTCTAGATGGAGGAGCCAAAATGAATGATTATATTCTTGAGTTAAATGATATCAGTAAAACATTTCCAGGAGTGAAGGCTCTTGATAATGTGAATCTCAAAGTTAAAAGAGGCGAAATTCATTGCTTAGTTGGAGAAAATGGTGCAGGTAAATCCACATTAATGAAGGTCGTATCAGGTGTGTATCCCAATGGTGATTATACGGGAGATATTGTCTATAATGGCACCCCCCAGCAGTTCAAGACAATTACCGATAGTGAAAAAAAAGGTATTGTCATCATATACCAAGAACTGGCTCTCATTCCGGAACTTAGTCTGTATGAGAATATCTATTTTGGCCATGAGATTATGAAGGGTAAAATTATTGATTGGAATGAAACGATTGTCAATAGCAGCGAAATGTTAAAAAAAGTAAAACTCAAAGCGGACCCTTCGATAAAAGTGAAAAACTTGGGTGTTGGGCAGCAACAATTGGTAGAGATTGCTAAGGCGTTGAGTAAAGAAGTAAAACTACTCATTCTAGATGAACCTACTGCGGCACTACACGAACAAGATAGTCAGAATTTGTTGAGTCTTATAAAAGAATTAAAAGAGCAGGGTGTTACTTGTATCATGATTTCTCACAAATTAAAAGAGATTACTGCAATTGCAGACACCATAACTGTTCTAAGAGACGGTGCAACAATTTGTTCTTTGGATTGTCATGAACAACATATTACAGAATCCGATATTATTAAACATATGGTTGGGCGTGAGATGGACCATATATATCCAAAACGTGAAAATCATGAATTTGGGGAGATATCATTTGAATTAAAGGATTGGACAGTTGAAGATCCTATTAAAGGAAGAGAGATTCTCCACAACATTAATATAAATGTTAAAAAAGGTGAGATAGTTGGATTACAAGGATTGATGGGTGCTGGGAGAACGGAGCTTGCCCTTAGCGTATTTGGTAATACGCCTAAATACAACTTAACAGGTGGTGAGATGTTTTTTGAAGGCAAGAAAGAGATATTTAAGACACCTAAAGATGCAATAAAATCAGGGCTAGCATATGTATCAGAAGATCGTAAAGGTAAGGGTTTAGTGCTTATTCAGGACATTAAGTTTAATACCACGATTGCTGACTTAGAATCCCTCACTGATGGACAAACAATTAATGAAAATGAAGAAATTAGAATTGCTAACGATTTTATGAATGCTATTAATATTAAAGCACCTTCAATAGAACAAAAAGTTCGAAACTTAAGTGGTGGCAACCAACAAAAAGTGCAATTAGCAAAATGGATGTTTGTTAATCCCAAAGTGCTTATATTGGATGAACCTACTAGGGGGATTGATGTAGGAGCAAAGTTTGAAATATACACACTCATGAATGAGTTAGTTAAAAAAGGTATGAGTATCATAATGATTACATCAGAATTACCTGAAGCTTTGGGTATGAGTGATCGACTTTATGTTATGTCTGAGGGCACGATTACGGGTGAGTTCCTTGCAGAAGAAGCGAATGAGCATAATGTAATGGCTATGGCAATAAAATCATAGGAGGTTTGAAATGGAAACTAACAATCGGAAAATAGGGATTGGCAAAGAAATAATTGAATTGATGAAAAGCAATATAAGAGAATATATGATGTATATCGCACTGGTGTTAATCATGATATTTTTCACATGGAAGACCCAAGGTGCGTTTATACAAGCAAGAAACATCTCCAATCTCATTAATCAAGCAGGCTATGTAGCGATACTTGCAGTTGGTATGACATTGATTTTAATACTAAAACACATAGATCTTTCTGTAGGGTATGTCGCTGGGTTTTGCGGAGCTGTTGCAGCGATTCTAATGACAAAATATGGCCTTAGTGAGTGGATTGTCATTCCGATGGTTATGGTAATTGGACTACTTATTGGATTGTATCAGGGCTTTCTGGTGACAAAAGTAGGGGTTCCTGCATTTGTCACAACTTTGGCGGGGATGTTTATATTTCGTGGTCTATTGAACTTAACCCTACAAAACACAGGAACAATAATTATTCCGAATAAAGGATTCAATGCATTATCAAATGGGTTCATACCAGATTTACCATTAGGTATGGAAATACATGTACTTACATTCTTGATAGGTGTAATTGCCGTAGTATATTTGATTAGGTCTGAATTTAAAATTCGAAAAAACAGAATTAAGTATCAGTTCAAAAATCCTTCAAAACCAGTATTTATAGCTAAATTACTTTTTCTATCAACTGTCATAATGGTAATCGTAACTGTACTTGCTAAATACAGTGGCATGCCATGGACAGCAGTTACAGTAGCTATAATTTTACTTATTTATAATTATATACTTAACAAGACTAGGTTAGGAAGATACATCTACGGAATAGGTGGTAATGAACAAGCCGCAGGACTATCAGGTGTAAATGTGAAGGCTGTTACGTTATTTGCATTTTGCTCAATGAGTGCACTCGCTGCTTTAGCAGGAGTTTTATATACTTCCCGATTACAATCAGCTACACCAACAGCTGGTTTGGGTTTTGAACTTGATGCGATTGCATCAGCGTACATTGGAGGAGTTGCTGTAAGTGTGGGCATAGGTAGAGTAACGAATACCATTATTGGTACTTTAGTGATTATGTCTTTAACTAACGGTATGAATTTAATGGGTGTTGACATTTCGTATCAATATGTTGTGAAGGGTATTATATTTATAATCGCGGTAGCATTTGATGTAAGAACAAGGTCGAAAGGAAGGTAGAATAATGAATTATTATCTAGGCGTTGATCTTGGTGGTACTAACATTGCAGCAGGGGTTGTTGTCGAAAATTATAATATATTAACCAAAGATAGCGCGCCTACATTTGCTGGCCGTCCAACTGAAGAAATCATAAAAGCTATGTTTGATCTATCTAAAAAAGTGGCAGATGAAGCAGGTATATCACTAAGTGAATTCACATCTTGGGGCATTGGAATGCCTAGCTATGTTAACCCAAAAAATCATTTGCTAGTACATGCCAATAATTTAGGGTGGATTAACTTACCTATCTATGATTTCTTAAAAAAGCATACTGATTTACCAATTTATATCGAAAATGATGCTAATTGCGCTGCTTTGGGTGAAGCTTTAGCTGGTGCCGCAAGGGATTATGACAATGCGATTATGCTTACATTAGGTACTGGTGTTGGCGGTGGTATTATTTTGAATAAAAAGATCTTTTCTGGATGTGATTTAATGGGTGCAGAACTGGGACATACTAAATTAGTTTTTAACGGAATTAGATGCACTTGCGGTCAAAAAGGATGTCTGGAATCTTATTGTTCTGCTACAGCCTTAATCAGGCAGGCACAAGAG
>JAQICP010000458.1 GCA_027858555.1 Vallitaleaceae bacterium | reverse complement strand
ACATGGCTAAACCAGGGGATGTCGTCTGTTTATCTCCAGCTAGTTCAAGTTTTGATATGTTTCCTAATTTTGAAATCAGGGGTAAACTTTACAAAGAAATAGTTAAAGCACTGTAAGTAACTTATTGGAGGATTATATGACCCATAATAGAATTCATATTTTTGGTGCATCTGTAAGCGGGGTATCTACGCTTGGAAAATCGTTGTCCACTGCTTTAGATATTCCGGTATATGATTTTGATGATTACTATTGGTTAAAGACTGATCCTCCATATACAAAAAAGTGTGAAAAACATAAAAGATATGAGTTGTTGTTAAATGATCTTAATGGGAAAAACGACTTTATCATATCTGGTCATTACGGTACAAGCTTTGAGCCTTTAGATGATATGTTATCATTGGTAGTATTCTTGTATGTTCCAAAAGAAATTAGACAATTAAGAATAAGAAATAGAGAATTAATGGAGTATGGGACAAGAATATTACAAGGTGGAGATATGTATGAATCTCATGAAGAGTTTGTAGAATGGTCAGGTCATTATGATGATAATAATCGCGAAGGAAGAAAATTAATTAGACATGAGCAACGATTGAGTTTATTAAAGTGTAATATTCTTAGAATTACTGGTAATTTACCTCAAGATGAAGTCAAAAATATAGTATTAAAAAAGCTGCTAACTTAGTTAACAGCTTTTTATTTGGTGCCCAGAGGCGGAATCGAACCACCGACACGAGGATTTTCAGTCCTCTGCTCTACCGACTGAGCTATCTGGGCGCTTGTAAGAGTATATAAAATTATGCTATTTATGTCAATCTATTTTTGATGTATAATTAAGTAAATGTTATTATTTGTATAAGGGGACTACTAAATGAAAAAATATGTTATAGCTTTAGATCAGGGAACAACAAGCTCAAGAGCTGTTGCTTTTAATAAGAATGCGGATATAATCGGGATGAGAAGAAACGAATTTGAACAAATTTATCCTAAACCTGGCTGGGTAGAACATAATCCTTACGATATCTTGAATAGTCAATTGGACGCGTTACAATCACTTTTAAAAGACTTTTCTATTCACCCTAGTGAAATATCATCTATAGGGATCACCAATCAGAGAGAAACCGTGGTCGTGTGGGAAGCCTATTCTGGCAAACCTATCTACAATGCGATTGTATGGCAGTGCAGAAGAACAGCAGATACATGTGAACAATTAAAAAAAGATGGATTTGGTCCACTGATTAAAAAAAAGACAGGATTAGTAGTTGATGCCTATTTTACTGCTACAAAGATTAAATGGATATTAGATAATGTTGTAGGTGCAAGAGAGTTAGCGGAAAAAGGAAAATTAATGGCAGGTACAATTGATTCATGGTTAATATATAATCTCACAAATAAGCAAATTCATGTGACAGATGCTTCAAATGCTTCGAGAACCATGATTTATAATATTTTTGATCAGTGCTGGGATGATGAATTATTAGAGATGCTCACTATTCCAAAGCAGATTTTACCAACGATTGTTGAAAGCAGCGAAATAGTAGGAGAGTATGTTTTGAATAATATTGCTATTCCTATTGCAGGTATTGCAGGTGATCAGCAAGCAGCCTTGTTTGGACAAAATTGTGTCACTGTGGGTGACGCAAAAAACACTTATGGAACAGGTTGTTTCATTTTGGTTAATATTGGACATAAACCGGTGCTTTCAGATAACGGTTTACTAACTACAGTTGCTTGGAAATATAATGGCAAGAAGACATATTCTCTTGAAGGTAGTGTTTTTAATGCAGGATCATCCATTCAATGGCTACGTGATGAGTTGAAAATAATAAAAAATGCTAGTGATAGTGAAGCCTGTGCTATTTCTGTAGATAATACAAATGATGTTTATTTTGTACCAGCTTTTACAGGCCTTGGAACACCATACTGGGATATGTATGCTAGAGGAACAATTGTAGGATTAACAAGAGGTGCTAATGCTAATCATATTATTAGAGCAACCTTAGAATCTATTGCCTACC
>JAQICP010000430.1 GCA_027858555.1 Vallitaleaceae bacterium | reverse complement strand
AGTGGTCAGCGGCAGTATAATATATTTATAGACCGAAGTGGTCAGTGACCGATTAAGTCAGTGGTCAAACAAGTGACCAAACAACTGAGTTATATGGATGGAGGTGATGAGTTGGAAGATGTTTTACAAAAAATGAACCCAGAAAAACGACATGCATTAATTAACAGTGCTATGTATGAATTTGGAGAAAATAGTTATAAAAAAGCATCTACTAATAATATTGTTAAAAATGCAGGTATATCTAAAGGTTTGTTATATCACTATTTCAATAGTAAAGAGATCTTGTATGACTATTTAATTGAGTTTCTCTATTCTAAAACCACCCGTGAAATCATTGAGGAAGTCGGTGTTGTAGAAACTGATATATTTGAAAGATTATTTGCAGTTGCTCGGTATAAGCTGGAACTCACTATTAAGTATCCAGGACTTAAGTCATTTGCGGCAAATCTGATGAGAACAAAATCTCTAGAGGAATTAAAAGCAATTGTAGAGAAATTCATACCATCTGCGTATTATGATTTTTATCATAAGAATATTGATTTTTCTCTATTCAAAGAAGATGTAGATATACAAAGAGCTCTGAGTATAGTGCAGTGGACAATGGAAAAGACATCTGAGCAATATATCCAAACGATACCTGAGAACGAGGAACTTGATATGGAAGTTGCAATGAAAGATATTTTACAAAATGTGAATATGTTAAAAAAAGCATTTTATAAAGGAGGCAATTATGATTAAAGTAAATGGGCTAAGCCACTCCTATAATAAGGACGGTAAGTACGCGGTGAAAGATGTTAGTTTTGAAGTGAAAGAAGGTGAAGTATTTGGATTCTTAGGTCCTTCTGGCGCAGGCAAATCAACAACTCAGAATATTTTAACAGGTCTGTTGAAATTACAAGAAGGTGAAGTCACAGTTGCTGGATATGATGTGAAGCATATCAAAAATGAGATGTTCAATCGGATCGGCATGTCTTTTGAGCAGTCTAATGTGTACAGTAAGATGACCGCCAAAGAGAATCTTGATTTTTATCGAAAACTCTTTGACGTAGAAACCAAAGAACCACAATTTCTTCTGGACTTAGTAGGTCTTGGTGATAAGGGCAATATCAAAGCTGGTGAGTTCTCAAAAGGGATGAAACATAGACTCACATTTGCCAGATCGATGATTAATAATCCTACATTATGGTTCCTTGATGAGCCAACAACTGGTCTCGACCCATCTATTGCAGCTGATATCAAAGATATTATAAAAGCTGAGAATAAAAAGGGCGTTACGGTTTTTCTCACAACTCACAATATGTATATTGCTGATGAATTATGTGATAGAGTAGCTTTCATTGTAGATGGTGACATCAAGTTAATCGATTCTCCTAAGAATCTGAAAATGCAGTATGGCGATAAATTAGTAGAAGTTGAGTATATCAAAGATGGTGAAACCATCAATGAATCTCTATCAACAATAGAAGAAAATGACAAGAAGAAATTACAAGACATCATCGGGCAGTCTGACATTCAAACCATGCATACGAAGGAGGCAACCCTTGAGGAAATCTTTATCAAGGGAACGGGACGGGGGCTTATTTAAATGAAATTATGGTATAGTTTTACGAAAGAATTGAAATTATCATCAAAAGGCTTCTACTTCTATATTGAAATCTTGATGGCGGTTATCATTATCACGGTCCTACTGGTTTTTATACCTGAAAACATTAAAAACATATCAGATGAGTATCTGATGCTTGATATGCCAGCTGCAGTAGAAGAACAATTCATATCACCTTTGCTTAGTCAGGATCTCGATGGTGAGATAGAAATAGTAGCGTTAGAATTAGATAAAGAGATGATGGATGTCAGACTTATTGAATCAGAAGATCAGAGAATATACCTAATAGATAATAGAGACAACCTTATAGCATTGTCTAAGAAGGACAGACCTTCAGCAAGTGCTTACATCTCAGGGGATGATATAAGCAAGTTAACTTATGAGTATTATATTCAAGGGTACGAATCAGAACGATTACAGAATCTGTATATGATTATTCATATTGAAGATATTATGACCATTGCTAATCTAGCTTCAAACCAAAAAGTTGTAGCACTTGACGCGGATTATGATCACTTGAATTCTAGAGAGAGTGCACTACCTGCACTATTGACCTTTAACGGCAGTATGATGGGATTATTCATCATTGCAGCATACATCTTCTTAGACAGACAACAAGGTATCATCAAGGCATATGCAATTACGGCTTCGAGAGTATGGCAGTATCTGATGAGTCAGGTATTGGTACTCATGACGGTTACCACATTAACCACATTCGCTATTCTGCTTGCGGTCATGGGTTTTAAGGCGAACTACTTAATGGTTATCCTATTACTATTACCATCTGCATTTTTCTTCTCATCGCTGGGTCTATGGGTGGCTAGCTTCTTTACTAACCTGACCCAAGCTTTTGGAGCAATCTACTTTCTTATGATGGCCTTTATGTTACCGGCTATAGCGTATTTTATTCCCAGTTGGGAACCACTTTGGATCAAATTCTTACCAACGTATTATTTGATTCAAGGATTCAAAGAAAGTATTATCGACAATGGCGATATGGGCTTTGTGCTTTTAGCATCCGGCATATATCTTGGGGTAGGTATTATTACATTCCTACTTGCTAATAGTAGATTTGAAAAGACATTAACTGCTTAGTTGAAAGGAGGGTTACCATGCTTAAGAAAATGTTTACAATATTTAGAAGAGACGCAAAGGTTAATACAAGAGAATTTTTAACAGCGTATATAATGCTTGCGCCAGTAATTTTTGCGATTGCCATCAATCTGATAGCACCAGGAATTAACGATACCACAGTTAATCTTGCGCTAGTTAAAGGAGATGATGAGCAGATGGTTGCCTATCTTGAGGACTTTGCGAAAGTGGATGTCTTTAAAGATGTGGCAGCTTTAGAAAAACGTGTTGGAAGACGTGATGATGTGTTTGCTATTGTGCCTGATGGTGATGATTATTATGTCTTGCAACAGGGTAATGAAGTAGAAGGTCTTGAACAATATGCGACAATGATGCTTACATTTTATCAAGAAGGTATGCGTATTGAAGATTCAACGGCAATCATACATAGCTTTGATAGGACAGTACCACCTCTTAAGAAATTACTCGTGAATATCTTTATGATGTTTTCAGCGATTATGGGTGGTATGCTCATAGCCATTAATATCATTGAAGAAAAAGAGGATCGTACAATTAGGGCAATCAACTTGACGCCAATATCTAGAACCGCCTATATCTTTGCAAAAAGTGTCATAGGTATTACGTTACCACTTTATGGATCAGTGGTTCTGGTTGTCTTTACTGGATTTAGAGGAATCGATTGGGGTCAGATGATGGTACTCATTGTTGTCTCAACTCTAATTAGTATATTGGTTGGTTTTACAGAAGGCCTTAAGAATGAAACGGTTATGGATGCAGCAGGTTCTGTTAAAATGTTATTTTTACCAATGGCAGGTGCAGTAGCCGTTGCTGAAATGGTTGGTGAGAAATGGCAATGGGTTGCATACTGGGTACCATTCTACTGGACATATAAAGGCGTTGATAGTGTTCTGACTTATAATGCTAATTGGGGAACCACATTACTATACGCATTATTCGTAGTGATTATCAGTATTGTAGCGTATCTGATTTTGATGCCAGGCATTAGAAAAGGTCTAGAATAAAAGGCGTATCTTAGGATTGTGCAGTAAAGGGTACTATTATATATAATAGTTACTATCATAAGTTACTATCACAAGTTACTACCACAAGTTACTACCACAAGTTATTATCATAAGTTACTTTGTGATAGAGAAGTAGTGATAAAATGGTAACAATTAATGATCATTGAATTTGAAGGAGGTATATTATGAATTGGGATGCATTATGGGGAATTTTAGCAGCGGGTTATGGCGTATTTGTGGTTTTTGTTGCAAAAACAAAATTACCAGCAATATGGAATATGGGTAAGGTTAAAGGTTTTAAGAAAGTCCTTGGAGAAAAAGGAACTGTCATATTCTTTTATATCTGGGGTGCCATTTTTATTGGCGTATCAATTTGGTTGTTTGTTTGGACACCAATCGGATAGAATGAAATCATAAGTAAAGCGTCTCTAGCTAGTGGTTAGAGGCGCTTTTGAATGTATAAAATTAGAATGTGCCAGTAACAGGCTGTCAGAGTCATAGTGAAGCATTAGTGAGTGGCAAATATAAACGAATTAAGTCATATAAAATACAGTGAAAATTAATCCAATCAATTACTACTATATTATATGATCTGCCATATATAAAGGTATATATTGTGTGAATACACATCCGAAAACCATGACAATTCTCTCCTAGAATATTTCTAAAACCTTGTACCAATCATAGGCCTGTGATATGATTAGATATAACTTTAAAAGGTGGCAAATATATGATATTATATGATGTGATTTATATACAATTAGCCGTTTTACCACTATGGATGACCATGCACATGACCCTTTGGTTAGGCGCTACATTAGTCGGTAATTTTTTAATTGATATGATTGTATTATTATTGCTAATCCACCTATTTAGTATACACCTGAAAAGGGATGTTAAGATTCGGACCATATTGATGGCGTGGGTCTTTGGTTTTATATGCGACTTTATTATCATTATCATGTTACTTGTGTTAGCAAATAGCATCGACGTATTTGATATATATAAGCCGTATGGGCATGTTGTAGGTATTGTGATATTGGCAATCTTAATATTAACAAGCATGGTCATGACATTTTACTTGATCAGATATTTGATGGTTAGAGTGGCAGTAAGAAAAGAAAAGGCTGTTCGGGTAGCCATCATTATGGCAATTGTCACAGTGCCATATTACATATTATTACCGATTAATATCACGTTTAATTCTTTTTTATAGCAATAGGAAAGTTCTCCATTGGAACTTTCCATGAGAACAACTTATCCTGTATTAAAAGAAATACTGTGGGATAAGACGTGTACTGGACGTACACTTTGTTCTGCAATCTAGAATACTATTTTGGGGATTGTTAGGAGACATATTATGAAAACAGCGGTTCTTATTAATGATTCAAAGTTCGAAAATTTAATATTGCAAGATATGTTAAGTAAACTCGGTTATGATGTAGAGATGGCTACGGAATACGATGCGTTATACGAGATTGGTCAGTTTGCACCGGATTTAGTAATTGTCAATTATATCATGAAGGAAACCACTGGCGATTTATTGATTGAACTGATCAAGGCGGAGCTACCCAAGGTGAAATGCCTTTTGTCTTCTTCAAGTCGTATTAAAAAAGAAGATTTTAGTGATCATGTAGATGGTATTCTCAGAATACCGGCTTCTATGTTTACATTACAAGACGTACTTAGAAAAATAGGACAATTGGGTGAACTTGATCTAGAATTACCAACCCATCATCAAAACCACGATCAGGAAGAAAAAGGCAGCAGTACAAGTGGTAAAAAAACTGAGCCAATGACAAATGAGATTATAAGAGACGGCAGGTTCTGTTCAGGCTGTGATAAGGATTTATCCATGTTTGGAGAGATGATTATTTTTTGTCCCTTCTGTGGTGAAGATATTTCGGGGAATTGATAGGTTATAATGGTTATTAATTGGGATTAATGACCTTGAATTTTATAATTTGCTAGGGTAAAGAATCGAGTTTACTTGATTCTTTTTATTTTTGCTTTATAATATAGAAGTACTATAAGGTTGCATGTTAGATTGTATTCTATTAACAATGATTTAATAGTTAAGGTGTATAATACTATATGATATTGATATTGCATGATGGATATGAATGGAGATCATATGAACGAACGACTTAAACAACAAATGAATTTTTTAATAGAGATTGATAAGTTAAAAAGTATATTCAGACAAAGTCATCTTATCGATGGTACAAGAAATGAGAATGATACGGAACACTCATGGCATATAGCTGTAATGGCAATGATACTTGCAGAATATAGCAATGAGCCAATTGATGTGCTTCGAGTCATTAAGATGCTGCTCATTCACGATGTGGTAGAAATTGATGCAGGGGACACCTATGCTTATGACGTAAAGGGTTATGAGGATAAGTATGAGAGAGAGATTAAGGCAGCGGATAGGTTATTTGGATTGTTACCAGAGGATATGCATCTTGAGATGCGAGGTCTATGGGATGAGTTTGAAACCTGTGAATCGGCTGAGGCCAGATACGCTAATGCACTTGATCGGGTGCAACCAATATTACTTAATTACTTATCAGGTGGCAAAGCATGGATGGCACACGGCATCCGTAGAAGCCAAGTGATGGCAAGAAATGAATTTTCAAAAGATGGTTCAGAAGTTATCTGGGCATATATACTAGAGATTATTAATGATGCAGTTGATAAAGGCTATATCGTTAAAGGTTAACTGTATCTATTGTTTCGTGTGTTATTAGGAGGACAAGTGATTTTATGAATAAAGTCATACATATAGGATTAGACGTAGGTTCAACAACTGTAAAAGTAGTGGCAATAGATGGTTTGTTTCATGAATTATATACCAAGTATGAACGCCATTACTCAGATATTAGAGAAACGGTATCACAGATATTAGAAGAAACTTATGAATTATATAAAGATAAACAAATTACCATCATGGTGACAGGCTCTGGCGGTCTATCCGTTTCAAAATGGTTAGGCATTCCTTTTGTACAGGAAGTGGTTGCTTGCGCTAAGACAGTGGAAAAATTAATTCCCCGGACGGATGTAGCCATTGAACTTGGTGGTGAAGATGCCAAAATTACTTATTTTGAAAAGCCAACCGTTGATCAAAGAATGAATGGTACTTGTGCAGGCGGTACAGGTGCATTTATTGATCAGATGGCAGCACTGCTACAAACTGATGCGATAGGTCTTAATGAACTGGCTAAAACTCATCAGGTCATACATCCCATAGCAGCAAGGTGTGGTGTATTTGCTAAAACGGATATACAACCTTTACTTAATGAGGGTGCTAATAAGTCAGATATTGCAGCATCTATTTTTCAAGCGGTGGTCAATCAAACCATTAGTGGCTTAGCATGTGGTAAACCGATTCGAGGCAACATTGCATTCCTTGGGGGACCACTGTATTTCTTATCTGAACTTCGAGCACGTTTCATTGAGACATTGCATCTTGTGGGAGATCAGATTATTATTCCAGACAATTCTCAATTGTTCGTAGCCAAAGGGGCTGCTATTGAGTCTATTAATAATGAAATCGTATTATTCAAATCAATTATAGATGAATTACACAATATGAAAACATCCACAGCGCATGAAGTGAATCGATTGAATTCACTCTTCGTAGACGAAGCAGATTACCAAGTGTTTAAGGATAGACATGATGGCAATCAAGTGAAGAGAAGCGATTTAGAGACGCATATAGGTCCATGCTATCTTGGGATTGATGCTGGTTCAACAACGACTAAAGTAGCCCTCATTAATGGTGATGGTGCTCTGCTTTATAGTTATTACGGCGCTAACCAAGGGAAACCTTTAGAATTATTAGTAGAGATTCTAACAGACATCTATGACGTGTTACCTGAAGGGGCTTATATAGCCAATTCAACAGTAACAGGTTATGGTGAAGCCCTAATAAAATCAGCACTTCAGGTGGATATCGGTGAAATAGAAACCATGGCCCATTATAAAGCTGCTGAATTCTTTTTACCAGGTGTTGGATTCATTCTAGACATCGGTGGACAGGATATGAAATGCTTGCGTATTGTAGATGGCGTTATAGACGATATCTTACTGAACGAGGCGTGTTCATCTGGTTGTGGGTCCTTCCTAGAAAACTTTGCTAATTCTCTCAAGATGGATATAGAGAATTTTGCGAAAGAAGCTATCTATACGAACCATCCAGTGGACCTAGGTTCTAGATGTACAGTTTTCATGAACTCACGTGTAAAGCAAGCCCAAAAAGAAGGAGCGACAGTTGGGGACATTTCAGCCGGACTTTCTTATTCAGTTATAAAAAATGCCTTACAAAAGGTAATCAAAATCAGAGACCCTAAAGAAATGGGCGATAAAATAATCGTTCAAGGCGGGACTTTCTATAATGACGCCGTACTTAGAGCCTTTGAGCAGATCTCAGGTAGAGAAGTGGTACGACCAGACATTGCAGGGCTTATGGGCGCTTTTGGCGCAGCACTAATTGCCATGGAAAGATGTCAGGCTCACGAAAAAAGTACTTTGTTATCAGCTGATTTGTTAACAGAATTTCACTTTGAGGCAAGTATGTCCAGATGTGAATTATGTAATAATAAGTGCTTACTCACGGTTAATACTTTTTCAGATGGCAGAAGGTCTGTTTCTGGCAATAGGTGTGAACGAGGCGCTGGACTTGAGCGAACAGATTCCCATATTCCAGACCTATATAATTATAAATATAAACGATTATTTGCCTATACATCACTGACAAAAGAAGAAGCTAGCAGAGGCGAAGTCGGGATTCCCAGAGTACTTAACATGTACGAAAATTATCCGTTCTGGCATACATTTTTCACAGAGCTTGGTTACAGGGTAATCCTTTCACCAAGGTCTAATAAGAAACTATACGAAGAAGGTATAGAGACAATTCCTTCGGAGTCCGTATGTTATCCTGCAAAACTGGTTCATGGTCATGTGATGAACTTGATTCGAAAAGGGCAAAAATTCATCTTCTATCCAAGTGTGGTGAATGAAACCAAAGAAGACCTAAGTTCCGATAACAATTTTAACTGTCCAGTAGTAACCTCTTATCCAGAGACAATTAAGCATAACGTGGAAGATCTAGACCGCGAAGGCGTTAACTTCATGAATCCGTTTATTACCTTCACTGATGAAAAGCGTTTAGCAGAGCGTTTATTAGAGGAATTTGCACCAGAAGGCATCACTGAAGCTGAAGTCAAGCATGCGGTTCAAGCTGCATGGATTGAAAAAAACAAGGTAAAAGCAGACCTTCGACATAAAGGCGATGAAGTAATTGCTTACCTTAAAGAGAATAATAAGACAGGTATCGTCCTTGCTGGTAGACCGTATCATGTTGACCCTGAGATTAATCATGGTTTAATCAGTATTATCACAGGTCTTGGCATGGCTGTACTTACAGAAGATTCAGTAGCTCATCTTGGTACGATTATCAGACCACTTCGAGTGCTTGACCAATGGTCCTATCACTCAAGATTATATGCAGCAGCAGAGGCGGTTGGTAAACACGATAACCTGGAATTGGTTCAGTTGACATCTTTTGGATGTGGCGTTGACGCAGTTACTTCTGATCAAGTTCATGAAATCCTGATGAAGCATGGTAAAATATACACCCTGATTAAGATTGACGAGGGTAACAACTTAGGTGCTATTCGAATTAGAATGCGCTCACTAAAAGCGGCACTTGATGAGCGTAAACGTTCTAATGTGAAGCCTAATAAAAGGGAAGTCATCTATAATAAAGTG
Source organism: Vallitaleaceae bacterium (assembly GCA_027858555.1). Classification (GTDB taxonomy): domain Bacteria; phylum Bacillota; class Clostridia; order Lachnospirales; family Vallitaleaceae; genus JAQICP01. The sequence goes on along the minus strand of JAQICP010000430.1, from coordinate 6,939 downwards.
CCATTTACTAAAAAACATCGTAAGGAACATACAATCATAGCACCACAGATGTCACCGATTCATTTTGAGATATTCGAACGTGGCTTTAAACATGCCGGCTACAATGTGGTTATACTACCAGATGTAGATTCAGGCGCTATGGACGCAGGTCTTACATATGTTAATAATGACGCTTGCTACCCATCAATACTAGTAACAGGACAGATTATGAATGCTTTAAAATCAGGTGAGTATGATCTTGATAATACATCCATATTCATGAGCCAAACAGGTGGTGGCTGTAGAGCTTCCAACTACATCAGTTTAATCAGGAAGGCACTTAAAGATGCTAATATGGAACAGGTACCAGTGGTATCGCTTAATCTACAAGGCATGGAAAGTAACCCTGGGTTTAAACTGACCCCGGCATTTATACATATGGGACTTATGGCTATTATATATGGGGATATATTACTCCGTATTACACAAGCAACCAGACCTTATGAACTTGTGGAAGGTGATACCAACAGGCTACACAAGAAGTGGCTAGATATCATCGATCATAGCCTGAAAAGTGGCAATATCATCACTTATCGTCGTAATGTGAGGCGGATGGTTGCTGAATTTGATAGTATCCCCCGTAATGGCTTGATTAAGCCTAAGGTTGGTATTGTTGGGGAGATTCTAGTAAAATATCACCCAACAGCTAACAATCAGATTGTTAAGGTGTTAGAAGAGGAAGGTGCAGAAGTAATTGTACCTGACTTGATGGATTTCTTCTTATATTCCATCTATAACTCTAAGTTCAAATATGAGAAATTAAACGGCACAAAAAAGGGTTGGCGCATGGCGAATCTTGCTATCAAGCTAATAGAATGGTATAGAAGTCCTGGTAAAAAGGCGCTTAAGAAGAGCACCCATTATTCACCACCGACGAGTATAGAGGAAAAAGCTGGTCACGCAGAAGAACTCTTGTCCCTTGGTAATCAAACTGGTGAAGGTTGGTTCTTAACTGGTGAAATGGTAGAATTAGTAAAACACGGTGTTGAGAATATTGTTTGTGTGCAACCATTTGGTTGTTTGCCTAATCATGTCGTCGGGAAGTCGATGATTAAACCCATTAGACATATGTATCCTTATGCCAATATATCAGCTATTGATTATGATCCAGGTGCATCTGAAGTTAATCAGCTTAATAGGATTAAACTGATGCTGGCAGTTGCTGATCGTAACCTTGAAGAAAGACTTAGCGGTAAAGAGAGAATCGATATAACAGATATGACAGGTTTTGGGAATGAAGTTGTGAGCACTATAAGCAAAGATAAAAAAGTAGTCGGATAAACTCATGTAATAATTAATATAAGCTTAATCTTTTGAGAAGGATATATTAATGTAATATTATAAGAATTAACATGTCCAGCCTCCATACTTAACATAATAATCTTAGACTGTATATAATAGTACAAAGATTATATGACTATGGAGGCTAGACTTTTTAATATGTTATTGTAGGTGCTACTTATGCCATATCAGCAACGATTTTAGGTGTGAAACAATGATTACTTCGGGATGATAGTCATGGTACAGGTTAACAGGTACTTATAGGTATGAAAGTGCATAATGCACAAGAGACATAGGTAAGGCATATACATGGGGTTACAAGTGTAAATTACATAGATATCTTTATAATACATGAATAAATCAGTTGTGCTATAATAGGGATAGATTTTTATTTCAAGGAGGCTTTTTGTGGCAGACAATTATAAAACAGGATTTGTATCTATCATTGGCAGACCCAATGTAGGCAAATCAACATTAATGAATCATCTAATCGGGCAGAAGATAGCAATTATGTCCAACAAACCTCAAACAACTAGAAACAAAATACATACAATCATATCATCTGAAAAAGGTCAGATTATATTTATTGACACGCCAGGTATTCATATGGCTAAAAGCAAACTTGGTACCTATATGAATAAAGCAGCTACTGGCACAATTAGAGATGTTGATGTCATCATGTGGCTTGTAGAACCAGATAAAAGAATAGGTGTCCTAGACCGTAATATACTCAGCATACTTGAAGGTGCTAAGGTGCCAGTCATACTGGTAATCAACAAGATTGACACCATATCAAGAGAAGAGATATTAACTGTAATCAACACTTATAAAGATGCTTATGATTTTGCTGAAATAATTCCAGTTTCAGCACTTAAGGGTGATAATACAGAGCATTTGACAGAAACTTTATATGGTTTCATGGAAGAAGGTCCACAGTTTTATCCTGACGATATGATAACCGACCAGCCTGAACGACAGATCATGGCAGAACTGATCAGAGAGAAGATTCTACACCTTATGGAACAAGAGATTCCTCATGGTATTGCTGTTGTCATAGACCAAGTTGAAACTGGTGAGAATGGCAAGACGTTACACGTAGATGCAACAATCATCTGTGAAAAAGACTCACATAAAGGCATGGTAATAGGAAAGCAAGGGTCAATGCTCAAAAGGGTCGGTACTATGGCTAGGCAAGATATTGAAAGATTATTAGGCTCAAAAGTGAATCTCAAATTATGGGTTAAAGTCAAAAAGAATTGGCGAGATAGTGACTATCTTATGAGAAATTTTGGATTTCATAAAGACGAATTCTAGTAGTTATTGGAGTGATTAAGATGCAAGTGAAGACAAAAGGTATTGTCTTACATGAGATGGCCATAGGTGATAATGATAAGCGGTTGATCATCTTAACCAAAGACTTGGGAAAGATTACAGTCTTTTCTAAAGGAGCACGGAAAATGAACTCCAGATTGATGGCTGTTAGTCAAAAATTTTCATATAGCGAATTAGAATTATTTCAGGGTAAGACATCCTATAATATTAACTCGGGTACACTTATAGAGTCATTTCACCATATAAGAAAAGATATAGAACAGCTAACTTATGGGTTGTTTATTTTAGAATTTGTAGAATATATAACCCATGAGAACGAGCCAAATCATGAGTTGATGCAGATGGTTTTGAAGACTTTAAAAGTATTGGAACAAGGTGAGTTATTACCAGAGCTGGTAAGCTTGATATTTCAACTAAAAGCCTGTACTTATATTGGGTACACCCCATGGGTGGAAAGTTGCATAAAATGCGATCAACACGACGCACAGATGTACTTTAGCCCTAAAGAAGGTGGTACACTGTGTGGCAAGGATAGCATAGTTGACAAAGGGGCAATACGTCTACAAGAAGGTGTTTTATATACGTTACAATACATTATCAGTTGCGATTTAAAAGAATTATATCAATTTACCTTAGATGAGCAGGTTTTCATTACATTTAAACTTGTCATTGAACGATTCATTGAGTATAATCTAAATAAGAGCTTTAAGACTTTAGACTTCTTGGATCTCAATAAGATGAACATAATTAACCCAAAAACATAAACACATAGGAGGAAGTAAAATGGCAGATTTTTTTGATAAGATTAAAAAAGGCTTAAATAAAGCAACAACTACAGTTAGTGTGAAATCAACATCGATGATAGAGATCAATAAAGTCAAAAGTGAACTATCAGCACTCATAAAAGAGAAAAAAGTCATATTCACTGAAATTGGTGAAAAAATATGTAGTATGAAAAGTTCCGGTTCAATTGATCTTAGTCAAGTAGAAAGTATGATTGAGAAGACAGTAGATATCGAGAGTAAGATAACTGAGTATGAGGAGCAAATCGATTCGATCACTAAAGATAAAGATGATAAATTGAATGCTTTGGATGATGAAGTTATTACTGAAGCGCCAGTTTCTGAAGAAGTTGTTAATGCTGAAGAAATAGTGGTTGATCAGATACCAGTGGAAGAAATTAAAACTGAAGAAGCCGAGACCACATCTGAAGAACAATCAAATGAAACTGGCGAATACAAAGCCTAAACTTAAAGAAGATAAGGGGGGTATAATGAAAAAATTTATTGCATTATTTTTAATGGTTGTTATTGTGTCAAGTGTTTTAACAGGCTGCAGTAAGCCAATCGATACTTATAAAAAAAGTGTCGATTATGCAGAATTACAAGCAAAAGTTGAAGAAATATCAGGTTTAGTTGATGATTTACTTGCACTCGCTGTTGCACAAGATGACATCGAGCCAGATGTTGAAGCGGAATCAGTAGAAGTGTTTTTAGCTGAGTTAGGTCTTTCAGATGTAATGGATTCATCTCAAGCAATCATTGACAAGGTTGATGACATTGAAGCTGGATTTGATGAACTTGATATCGATACTGAAGATGAAGATGTTAAAGCATTACATGAGCCACTTATGGATGCACTTTCTGAGTATAAAGATATGGCAAGTGGCATTATTGAAGTATCAACAGTTACTGAAGATTTAATGGTTGAAACATATAATTTATCTGTTTTAGCAACTGAGTTTGGTACTGAAGTCATGGTTAATATGTTCAATTTATCAGCTGGATTTTCTTCAGCGATATTTGATAATCAAGAGACATATTTGGGTGAGTTTGAATACCTAAGCTCAGAAGAATTCCAAGCTATGATGGATAGTGGTACTATTGATCCTGCTCAATTACAAGCAGCAATAGGAAGAGTTGAAGATGTTAAAGCACAGATTGAAGCACTTGAAACTGATGGCGATGCAGATGTAACTATTAAAAACATCTTATTAACATTGGTTGATAATATGGTTTCTATGTATACTGTCTTAATAGATGGTGCAAGTACATTAGCCCTTACAGCAGATTATGAAGGCTTAAATGAATTCATCCAAGAATACATTGACGCTAATGCTGAAGGCATTGATAACTGGATTAGTGGTATGGAAGAATAGTTACGACTTTATAACAAATATTAGAGATGACCAAGTTGAAAACTGGGGTAATCTCTTTTTTTTTGTGCAGTAGTAAAGTTCTTCATAGGAACTTTCCATGAGAACAATTTATCCTATATAGAAAGAGGACGGTGGGATAAAACGTGTACTGGAGGTACACTTTGTTCTTCAGTAGGAAAGTTCGGCGTAGGAACATTCCATGAGAACATTTTATCCTATATAGAAAGAGGACGGTGGGATAAAAAGTGCTTATAAAAGTTGCTAAATAATAGTAAATTATTTTGACAATCATTTCTAAGAAGGCGTATAATAATAATACAATTACCTAACGATTATTACATTTCTTAATATATAGAATAGCACCTTAAAATATTGTAAAGGCATGAACACTTTAGTTAAAATAATTAAATAGTATTAATTGCAACCTATAAGGTAAGGAGGCCTTTATAACGCATTGCGTATAGAGGCTTTTATATAGTACACAAATATAAGCGGAGGTATCATATGTTAAGTGCCATAGTGCTTACAGCTGGATATGCCAGTAGGGCAAAGGTTAACAAAATAACCTTGAAAATAGATGGATTAACGGTTATTGAACGGATACTTTTAATGCTCAAACCCTATTGTGAAAGCATAGTCGTTGTAACTGGCCATTACCATGACGAAATCAGTGAGATTATGAAATATCACCCATCTGTGACTGTGGTGAAGAATGAACGTTACGACCTGGGGATGTTTAGTTCTGTGCAGGCAGGCGTACGTCTCATGAAAAATGATTTTATATTGATACCTGGTGATTACCCGCTTATAGAACCAACGACCATAGTGGCTATTACTAAAGGCACCTGTAATGCTAACGGTATAGCTAGTGGTAAAATTAATAGTGATATTGTGGTACCTACCTATAATGGTAGGAAGGGCCATCCCATAGTAATAAAACAGAGGCTTATACAACCCTTGCTCGAGGAAGACATCGGTTCTAATCTGAAGGTGTTTAGGGATAGATATGAGGTTGCCTATATACCGGTTGAGGATGAAGGTATCTTACTGGATATTGATACAATAGATGATTATCACCATATATTAAGGAAAGCAGAAAGGGGATCAATACATTGAGAATCAAAGAATACTACGCACCAACCACACTAGACGAAGCATATAATTTGTTTCAAGAAGAACTAACAACCATTATTTCAGGTGGTACATGGTTGAAACTGTTACCAAAAGCGATCGAAAAAGCAATTGATTTATCAAAACTTGGTTTGGATCAGGTTGTTGAAAAACCAGATACGATTGAGATAGGTAGTATGGTGACATTAGAACAACTGAGACAGCATCCTACCTTATTAGCCTTAGCTGATGGTGTAATTCCTAAAGCCATCAATCATATCATGGGAGTGCCTATCAGAAATATTGCAACAATAGGTGGTTCTGTAGCGGGCAAATTTGGCTTCTCAGATATTATAACGCCTCTACTTACAATGGGTACAATTATCGAATTTAGTCATATGCCTGATATGTCTCTTGAGGACTATATGGCTCATAAAAAAATTGCAAACGATTTCATCACAAAAATAATAATAGCAAGTGTACCCGGAAAAGCACATTTTAAAAGTGTGAAAAAGACCAGTAATGATTTCCCCATATTAAATATATGTGTGTCAAAATTAGAAGGAAAATATAAGATTGCTGTTGGAGCAAGACCCGCTGGTGCGTTACTTGCCCATAAAGCTATGGATTTTATTAATGAGCAGACTAGTATAACAGAAGATATTATAAGCGAAACTGCAACAATAGCCATGACTGAACTTACCTTTGGTACCAATAGTAGAGGATCTAACGTCTATCGAACCAGTATTGCAGAGGTACTTATAAAAAGGGGACTTAAGGAGGTGCAGGATGCTAAGTAGTTTTAAGATTAATGGTAAACAAGTGAAGTATGAAGTTAGACCAGATGAGTATTTAGTAGATACACTCAGAAATCATCATTACACGAGTGTTAAAAAAGGTTGCGATTCTTCATCTTGCGGTGTCTGTACCGTTTTACTAGATGGGAAACCTATTGCATCTTGTAGTTATCTGACTGTAAAGGCAGATGGCCACTCGGTAACAACTGTGGAAGGTATTGC
>JAQICP010000357.1 GCA_027858555.1 Vallitaleaceae bacterium | reverse complement strand
TTGCAATTATACCCGATAACTACTTCAATGTCAACCATTATATGAAATACACCCGATTATTAGCATAATTATTGTTTTATATTTTTTTACAATATAGGGTATTATCGGATATGCCTATTACTCATGCTTCTATAATCAATATATGCTGACACCCAGCTGGCGACTTCCTTATATAAAAGTGCTGATCTCTTCAATCAGATCGACCACAGCTGGTTCATTACCTGTTTTATCGATAAATGCATGTCCCTTACCTTTAAAAAGAACCGTCTTAACCTCAACGCCTGCTGTATCTAATGCCTGCGCATAAGCCATTCCCTGATCCCGAAGGCCATCAATCTCAGCAAGTGCAACCAAGGTCTTTGGCAATTTATCTAGGTTCTGGTACATGATTGGTGATATATATGGGTGTTTATATAGTTCCAGGTCACTTGTATAGATCTGTCTCAGCGCTTTTAAACCGGAACGCATATAGCCTTCCTGTATAAGACTTGGCGTGTCTAGATTGACCACATCCACTAAGGGATAGATTAATAATTGATGACTGATATCAAAATCCTGTCGTTCTAGTGATAGTATACTCATGCAAGCAGCTAGATTACCACCGGCTGAATCACCTGATACAATGACGCGACTTAAATCAATCCCCTTTTCATCACTAAGACTTAGGCCATGCAGCATAGCCTTATAACAATCTTCCATGCCATGAGGAAATGGATGTTCAGGTATTAAAGAATACCCCACCGACAATACGACAGCTTGGCATATTTCAGACAAAGCCTTGCAATAATTATGGACATTATCAAGATTCCCACCATACCAGCCACCACCATGAAAATAGAAAATGATTGGTCTAGGTTCATGATATTCTGGTTCATACCACCTGACGGTAATCGGATGCTTATAGCCATCAATGGTTTCATCATATACTTTAATTGGCTGGGTTGTTATATCGCTACTCAGCGCACCCATTTCTGCTCTTCTGGCATCAATGTTCATAATGATATCTTTTTTTATAGCCCGTGTTGAAACTACCTTTACAAACCAAGGTCTCTTATTAAATTGTCTTTTTTCCGCGTATTCATATACTTTGCTAATCATATACTCTCCTACCTTATAAACACATATACCATCACACCAAATATGCCGGCAGATAGTAATCCAATCATAACACCTTTAATGCCTTTGACATTAAATATCTGATTGACACCTATTGTAATTATAAACGTCTGCCAGATACCAAAGAAAACATAGTGCCTTAATAGCTCACCAACGTCAGGTAATAACACGCCTGTTATTGGATATATATAAGGGTCTCAGGAATCCATATCAGTATAAGCCAAGGTAAAACCCATCCAAAAGTTGCAATGACTAGCGCATCATCAAAAAAGAATCTTCTAGATGCAGACTTACCCATTATCGATACTAGATAGATAACCCCGGCAATCATAATCCACATCAGTATGGTCCATGGAATCGTATAGATGGCTTGAACTAAATAATAACTGTTTGGCTGATCTGGTAACAATTGTAATACGCTACCAGTATATGGTTCAATGCTAAGTACATAATTAAGAAGGCTTGTCATAACCATTAAAAGTGCCATCAATATATTGATACGAAATATGATACCTACTTTATTAACTTTTTTTGTGATAATCCCCATCATCAGTGTGGGATTCTTGTACGCCTTGATCCAATACCTAATTGAATTACTTATATCTGCCATGATTTCCTCCCATGAAAACACCTTAAAATATAATACTGGTCAATCTATCCAAATCTATAATTCTAAAAGATGATTTATGATAATCTATCAACCCTTCGTCCTTCATTCGTGCTAATTCTCTAGACATGGATGGTCTAGATACATTCAAAAATTCTGCTAATTCTGATCTAGATAAATTAATCTGGATCACATTGGTTGCGCTTTTTTTGTAGGCTTCCAATAAATAGGTCACCAATTTTTCTCGCATACCTTTTATGGTCAAATACTCGACTTTTCGATTGAGTCTAAGCGCCTTGTTAGAAACTATGGCTAACATATTAATGATTAACTTGGTATGTCCCTGGCACATCTTTGAACACGTACCTATAATCATATTAGGCGGTAAAAATAACACCGTTGTATCTGTTAAGGCAGTTACCGTTGCAGGCCATACCTTTTTATCCGAAAATGCTATCATTTCACCAAATAGATTCTTTGGTCCAAGCTTTGCCATAATATGCCTATACCCAGTTACTAATTCCTTGGTGATCAGCACTTCTCCTGAAATGATAACACCAACGCCTGTAAACTCAGTATCACCTACTGCGATAATATCATTGGTCAGATAATGTCTAACCTTTGGTTTAAGACACTTAAGTACATAATCTAATTCTTCTGCATTCATATCCTTACACAAGGGATTATTCTGCAATGCTGCACTATACTCACTAATTTTCATTGTAATCACCTACAATACCTGACTTTAATCTTTACGTGTGATAGTTCTAATAGTTGATTTCTTCCTTGATTTACGTCGTTTTTTTTCTTTGTATAGCTCATGATCGGCAGATATAATAAGTTCATCAAATGTTCGATTATCATGAACGCCTAAGGACTGATGGCCAAAACTGATTGCTATTTCATATGGCTTATCATTCATGGAATTTTCTACAGTCAGGTCTTCTTCAAAAGCATGAATAAACCATTCTATGTCCTGCTGACCTTCATAATTAATGATTAATATAATAAACTCATCGCCACCAATTCTTCCAGCAAAGCTATCTTGTTTGAGCGCTTTACTAATTGCTCTTCCGATAAAGGAAATGGCATAACCTTCGTGATGTCCATAATTATCATTAATACCTTTTAATCCATCCATATCCCCGTATATAATAGCAATTTGTCTTCGATTATTATTAGCCTCGGCGTAAGCTTCTTCACCAAGCTCATAAAAACCACGTCGATTATACAAACCTGTCAGTTCATCAATCAGTGAAATCTTTTCAAGTTGCCGATTATATTGTTCAAGCTGAGCATATACACTTATTCTATCGAGGGTGTTTCCTATCTGTTCTCTAATTGTTCTGAATATTAATTTTTCAGCACAATTAGTATTGGTAATAATATAGCCATAGTGCTTATCCTTGAAATGAATGGGGAAAAACACAAAGCTCTCACGATCTAGTCCTTCAGCGATTACTCTGGGTATCATTTCATTGGTTGTATACCTTAAATCTTTGTAAATTTGGTCGTCGACTTTACCATATTCTAAAGTCATCAGCTCTGGGTAATCATACTGTCCATTATTTATTGCAATAACTGTGTCATCAAACATGCATAAGCAAAATACATCCAATTCATATCTATCAACTGCTTCCTCAAGAACTGCATACAGTTCACTCCGAAGTAGTACTGTATTAAACAACTCAATCAGCATACTTGATCCATAATACATACTTCTTATTTGAAAAGTATTGTGTTGTTCAAGACGCTTTGAGATATTACCGATCAATGTATTTGCCAGATAAAATATCTCATCGATTAGTACCCGCATCTCATTATTAATCGGACTTTGTTTAATGTAATTATATATACTATACAGTGCTTCTTGCCAATGTTCTATGTTATACCCTAAGTTAATAGTATCATTTACTCTATCATTAAGAAGACGTAAAAACGAACCTGCTGGTATCTTTATTCTAACATCTTTTCGAAATGCTATCATTAATTCATAAATGACTTTTTTTAAATCGTTCATCGCAATTTTATTATCATGATCGATTTCTATTTCATTAAGTATAATTCTATAGAATGTCTGGCCGTGACGTTTCAACCATAGATCAAAATCAGCTTCTAAGATTTCCTTATCTTGTTCTAAGTCAAGAGAGTTCTGAATATCCGGGTTAAGCTCTCCAACTAATACATTAAGACAGCCACATGATTCTCGTATGATTAACTCACCACGCAATTTTTGCATCTGTTCATATGGCCTGTTTTCAATTCGATCACATAACATGGACATGCTTTGATAACCCATGTCTATCCATGGCATTTTGATGGTCGTAAAGGGTGGCGTGAAGCTATTCACTTCCTCTAAATCATCAAACCCGGTTAGAAAAACATCTTTACCTACAATAATCCCACGACTCTTCAAGGCAAAAAATGCACCAATAGCCATATCGTCGTTACTGCAGAGTATTACTTCCGGTTTCATCTGATTGACATCATAAAGCTCGTTAATGGCAAAGCGTACACTATCCTTATTGAATTTACCTGCCACGACCAGCTTAGGATTATAAGAAATGCCATGTTCTTTAAGGGATTTTTTGTAGCCTTCAAATCGCTCAACTGCATCCATATTAGTCATAGGTCCTGTAATGATGGCGATTTCTTTATAATCGTGCTGAAGAACAAGATGATTCATCATTTCCATAACACTTGCTTCATTATCTATCTGTACGATTTGATAATCCGGATAATCAAAAGAAATACTAACAGTCGGTATATTATAGTAACGAC
>JAQICP010000328.1 GCA_027858555.1 Vallitaleaceae bacterium | reverse complement strand
ATTCTTCATATGGTAATATGGATGTCTCATAAGTCCCGATTTTTTCTGATAGGTTAACAATGTCTTGTTTATCAAAGGCAATAAGCGGTCTAAATACCGGCATGGTACATACTTCATTTGTTGTTACAAGGCCTGCAATTGTTTGACTTGCCACTTGACCTATACTTTCGCCCGTAACAAGGGCTGTTGCCTTTTGTCTCACAGCTAGTTTCTCTGCAATTCGCATCATGATTCGTCTCATAATAATCGTAAGTTCGACATGTGGTGTGTTTTCATATATATATAATTGTATTTCTGTAAATGGTACCACGTGTAAATTGATTTTGCCTGAGTATTCAGATACAATTCTTGCTAGTTCAACAACTTTTTCCTTAGCTCTTTCACTTGTATAAGGTGGTGAATGGAAATATACAGCATCCAGATAAACCCCTCTTTTTGCGATCATATAACCAGCTACTGGTGAATCAATACCACCAGACAATAGTAACATGACTTTCCCATTCGTACCAGCTGGCATACCACCCAAGCCTTTATACACTTTTGAATACATATAAGTCCTAGTTCTTACTTCAACAAAGACACGTACTGCTGGCTTTTTGACATCCACTGATAGACCTGGAAACACATCTAACAAATAAGCACCCAGTTCCCTGGCAATTTCCATAGACATCATTGGATATTTCTTATTTGCTCGTTTTGCCTCCACTTTAAAAGTAAAGGACACGTCAGTGTATTGGCTCTCTAAAAATGCCTTGGAGGATGCGCATATTGTATCGAACTCATCGTTTTCAAGAACCACAACAGGTGATATGCCTATAAGACCAAAAACCTTTTGTAATGCCGGTATAACCACTTCATCATCAACCTCTATTTCAGCTACCGGTTCTACAAAAATACGACCTTGTTCTTTTATTACATTGAACTCACCAATATGCTTCAAACGCGCTCTAACGTGATCCATAAGTGCATTTTCAAATAGATACCTGTTCTTACCTTTAAGTGCTAGTTCACCATATTTCAATAGGTATGCTTTTTTCATAGGTGCTATTGCTTGTATAGTTTTTTCTTCGTTATTTTCTGCCATTTTACTACCATCCTCTGTTTTTATCTACCTTATATGTCTTATGTGTCTCATCTGTCTTATCTGTCTCATCTGTCTCATCTGACTTATGTTTCTTATGTTTCTTATGTTTCTTATCTGTCTTATTTGTTTTCATCTTTTTACATATTTTTACATCTTTTTACATCTTTTTTTATGTTTCTATCTTTTTTTATCTATACTTATCAGTTTTCCTGTATTTTTCTTTTTCTCTGTTATTTTCTCTGATATCTAAGCAACATCGGGACTATTTCTTTCAGGACCTTTAATAAAACATCAATCTCTTCAAATGTATTTGTTGGATCGAAACTAAATCTTATGTTTCCAGCCACTTCTTCCTTGGTACGACCCAGTACACTTAAAAAACCAGCGGCTTTTGATTTGTTAGAAGAGCAGGCAGATCCAGTGGATACATAGATTCCTTGTTCTTCCAATGCGTGCAAAAGGACCTCTCCTCTAATGCCAACAAAAGAAACACTCAGTATATAAGTTGAAAATCTGTGGTCATTGGGGCTGTTGATTCGAACTGAGTCAAAACATTCAAGACCTTTAATTAAGTATGATTTGATTGCTTCAACCTTTTTATAGTTTTCAACCATGGACATGATGACACATTTTGTAGCACCATCAATACCCACTATACCCGGTACGTTTTCAGTGCCAGAACGAACATCTTTTTGTTGATGACCCCCGATAATCATGGGCTTGATTAAAATACCTTTTCTGATGTATATGGCTCCGATTCCCTTTGGACCATGGATTTTATGACCACTGATTGCATATGCATCCACCAACCATTTTTTTGGCAATGTGACAATCTTACCAAAAGCCTGTATACCATCCACATGAAATAGCGTCGAAGGATTCGTTTGTTTGAGTATTTTACCAAGATCTTCTATGTTCTGTATAATACCTATCTCGTTGTTAACATGCATAATTGAAACTAAAATCGTATCTTTCCGAATTAGCCTAACTAAATCAGCCTGGTCAACCAGGCCATTATCATCAACTTTAACATAACTCACTTCAAAACCCTGTTCTTCAAGTAATTCATACGTTGCTTTAACCGAAGCATGCTCTATGGGCGTTGTAATTAAGTGCCTGCCGTTTCGTTGATAAGCGGTGGCAATACCCATAATCCCCAGATTATTAGCTTCAGTTCCGCCTGAAGTGAAGTAGATCTCACTCGGTGTTACTCTAAGTTGTGCACTAATCGTCTGCTTTGCAGTAGTTATTAACTTTTCAGCATTCATCCCTAATCGATGTAATGAGGACGGATTGCCATAATCGTTAACCATTGAATTACATATTGCCTCTGCAATTTCGGGCATTACTTTCGTTGTTGCTGCATGATCAAAATAAATCGTCATAATAATTTTGCATGATATTACTATACCTCATGCACTCCTTAAAATATAAGCATATGTTTGATGTTATTTTCCTTAGAAACTGCATCTGTTATAGATCGCGAATAAAGGTAGTATTCACCCACCTTTGATGTTTTAATTAATTTTAGATATTACAATGCCAGAGATGGATGGGGTAACAGCGCTACCTGAGATAATGAGAGTTAGTCCTGAAAGCAAAGTGATTATGTGTTCAGCGATGGGCCAACAACCAATGGTGGTTGATGCTATAAAGAATGGCGCTAAAGATTTTATTGTTAAGCCATTTCAAAATGCAAGGGTATTACAAGCGATTGAGAATATCTTAAATTAATTAATACATCAAAGGTGGGGG
>JAQICP010000299.1 GCA_027858555.1 Vallitaleaceae bacterium | reverse complement strand
ATTCAACAAAGGTAATACGATTTATTAATAATACAATATCAGTTGTTATATTTATTAACATAACAAAGATAAGATTTTATCTTTGTTGAGCAAAACAAAGGAAATCCATCCTTCTTTAGGCATTTTTCTTTTGCGACAATGACAAAAATACACCTACCACACACAGCAAGGAGAATATAAGAAAAACCAATTTCGCACTCTGTATAAAGTACTGAATATTAGTAGAATTAATTTGCTTATCACCTACAAAAAGATGCACCGATAATGAGGATATTGCCATACTAAACATCATCCCTGTAGTACGCATGGTTCCTATGGTTGCAGAAGCAACTCCATAGTAACGACGTTCTACAGAACTCATTACTAAATTCGTATTTGGCGATGAAAACAACCCAATTCCGAACCCTAACACCACTAAAGACGACACAATATAAACCTGAGAAGTATCTTGCGTTATAAAAACTAACAACATCAAACCAATTACGCTTAGTGCCATACCCAAGGAAGCTAAATAGCGTGGATTAATCTTATCAGAGAGCCTTCCTGAAAACATAGCTACCAAGGCCATCAGTGCGGGCTGTGTTATCAAAATAACACCTGCCTCACTAGGAGATAAATGCTTAGCATACTGTAAATACAGGCTTAACATAAAACCTACAGCAAATGTAGCTGCATAGTTAATTAATGCTGATAAGTTTGAACCAGCAAACACCTTGTTTTCTACAAATAGTTTCATATTTAATAGAGGATATCTTGATTTAAGCTCTACTCTTACAAAGAAAATTAAACCAATCAAACCAGCGAGCGTATAAAATATGGCTGGAACAGAGGGCAGTTTTGAAAATCCATACATCAAAGAAGTCATTGATGGCATATAGATAAGAGCTCCTAACCAGTCAAACTTATCATTTTCCTTCTCCACCCACTCTGCTTTTATTTTCCAAAACACAAGCACAAATACTAGCAATGAAATAACACCACTAATTAGGAACAAACTGCGCCAACCGAATGCTTCGGTTAATATTCCTCCTAAGACAGGTGCTGCAGAGAGTCCTAGATAAACTGCTGAGACATTTAAGCCTATTACTTTGCCTCTTTCTTCAATAGGGAATGCTGAAATGACAATAGCCATACCCGTGCTAAACATCATAGCACCACCAATACCCTGTAATAAACGAGCTGCAATTAAAAAATCAGCTGATATAGCAAATCCGCACATCAAAGATGCAAGGCCTAATACAAAATTGCCATACATGAACATCTTCTTTCTACCCCACAAATCGCCAGCTTTTCCTAGTGGCACTAAGAATACTGCTGAAGCCAATAAATAGGACATCGTTATCCAACTTAATTGAACGGCACCAATTTTAAAATCGACACCAATATTGGGTAAGGCAACATTAACAGCTGCTCCTAACAATGGATTGAAAAAGTTAGCCAGTACAGTTACTGTCAAAAGTAAGCTTTTATTGACTTCGTTATTTTTTGTCATATGTAATCATCAAACACTACAATACCACCTGAGTTATTTCTTTCCAACACCTCTAAAATCACATCTTCTCCTACCCCAATACCCTTCTGAGTTAAAAGGCTCGAAACTACTTTAAATGCTACTTCAGGCGAATTGTTATCTCTACTTAAGTGGCATAAATAAATATAATTTAAACCCTCATGATAGTTTTGAGCCAGAAACTCGGCGGTATCAACATTGTTCATATGGCCAAACTGGCCTCTAATTCTATTTTTCAAATGCTCCGGATAATAACCGTTATCTAACATCTGCTCATCATAATTTGCCTCTATTATCAGAAAATTAGCTGTTTTAATATGCATCGCTGCACTCTCACAAATATATCCCAAGTCAGTAGCAACAGTAAATCTTTTACCATTATAAGAAACTGTATACCCAACACTATCGGTAGAATCGTGTGAAACAGAAAATGCTTCAATAGTAAAATCGCGTATGGAGACCTCTTCCCCTTTTTCAATAAACTTTTTACTAGTTATTAGTTGTTGAGTTACGCCATATGATTTATCAATACCTATATGAACTTTTTGAGTGGCATAGATAGGAATGAAGTGTTTCTCGCCTAATGAACCTACCGCCTTAATATGGTCGACGTGGTCGTGGGTTACAAATACAGCCTGAATATGTTCAAGTGGAACACCCAGGTCTTTCAATCTTTTTTTGATAGTACGAGAACCAATCCCTGCATCTATTAATATACCAAATGAAGCTGTTCCAAGAAAATAGCAGTTACCGCTACTTCCACTTGCCAAACTTACAAACCGCAATCTATCCATTATATAAAATTATTAAATCACGGTTTATAGTTAGATTCTTCAAGAATCTTTTGGTAATCATTCTCAGCTACTAATTGAGGTAAGGTTACATCCGTATTGTTATCCATATAGCTTTTCACTATTTGCAGTCCCAACCAGATACCTGCTTGCCCAGGCGAATCGTCCGGGAAATAAGCCGTAAATGGAGCTGGATTTAAATACTTGGCACAAATTATTTGAGAAGTTTCATACAAGTGCTTATTCTCCATTACAGTGGTCCACATATTTTTCTCATTCTGAACACACCATTCTAATTGATCTTGCGAATACCCCATTAAATCTGCTTCATTCCTTTCAGGCATAAAAACACTTTGCAGATATAGTATTTTACCCCGTGATAGAATCCCATTTAAGAGTCTGCCATTATTATCGAACGGGAATTCACTCATCAAATACCCCAAAATAATATCTAGAGCAACTTTTGATCGAGTCATATTATAAAGTTGGTAATCGTACACAATGTCTTTGTATAAGATATAATCAGCCCCAAGGTAATTGTCTATACTTATAGACAGGACTTCATCTGTTGCCACTATAGATTGATTGAAACCAGAAATATGCATAGCTACACGAGGAATCTTTTTGTCTGGGAAATAATATTTAATGTATTTGAACGCATCATTTATTTCTTTTTGAATATCACTAATATCAGCAAAAACTAGTTGTGACTCTTTGTACACTTCGACTACCATACTATCGGAAACGAATGCTTTTAATCGAGGAGAGAAATTACTAGAATCAGGCGACCCTATCATTATAACATTCGTCACATATCTAGTAAAAAAATCACCATATACGCTTCTTAAATCAGCAATACTCTGTTCAATATTAGCTGTATCCACATTCATTAAGTCTCGTTCAAAATGTTCAATCTTTACATCAAGATTTATATCATCAGTCTGTATTTCAAATCTATTTTTGTTACATGATACTAATGTCAAAATAGAAAAGAATAGTATGAATAGTTCTTTTATCTTCATCGTATACAAAATTGGTTATAAAAATAAAGACGCGTACAATGCGCGTCTCTTTGTTTTCAAAATAGAATATTTATTCAAAATTAAAGGTAAGCACAAAGCGTCTGGAAGTTAACTTTAAGATAGTGTCTGTATATTTCAAATCTTTATCATTTTGAATAAGCGGTCTTTCACGTTCAATCATATTGTTGAAGCCAATACACATTTTAAATTCTGGAGCTAACTTAAAATATGGTAAATAAAAATCACACCCTA
>JAQICP010000287.1 GCA_027858555.1 Vallitaleaceae bacterium | reverse complement strand
TGGTAACACTTGTTGCTTGCAAGAATTCTGATGTTGATCAGATTGACGAACCTATCAATAATGATATCATTCAAGAAGAGCTGGAAACCCATATCAAGGAATTAGAAGAAATTAATGATGAATTATTATCTGAGATTTCAGATTTTAAATTAGACTTGATATTATTATCTGAAGAGAACAAAGCACTGTTATTGGAAAATCAATCCCATACAGAGGAAATTGTTTTGGCTAATGAAAAGGACGATGATGGTATGACCTATATCACCACCTATATTAAAACACCTGAACTCACACGAGAAGAAGTGGTCAGCTTGTATTTTGATGCCATGCAGACAGATTATAATCAGTTATGGTTAGCCACTCTCACTGAACGTAGCAGACGAAATTATAGAGAACTATATACCACGGGTACACTCAGTATTGAGTTATTAGAAATGGAAGTGGTTGATATGGGAGAGGATAGGCGGGTTATTGAGTCAGAAGCAAAAGGTTGTGCGCCAGAAGATATTACTGTCGTACTCGTTGCTTATGAGGCTTATTATGACCATACATTGACATGGCTAGATAATGGTATTACAATATCACAATTTTATCTGGTAAGAGAAGATAGTAATGCACCTTGGCTAATCGATGACCAAGGATTTGGATTTGTGGATGAAGCCTTTGAAAATATGATCGAAAAATACGCAGATTATGACCTGGCTGCTAGTATCAGCGGTGAAGTATTAATCGGTCTTATTGCTAGTACAACAGATTACGAGGAACTACTTAGTCTTTATATTCAATATGGCAGAAGAATAGACGGTGCGCCAGCTGAGATGTACGCCGTTCAATTGCACACATTATTCATTGAAAACGGATTAGAAGGTTTTCTAGATGATATTGACATGTTAAGTGCCCCCGACCTTGATGTGCATGCCATGTTTCTTGTTAGTGAGTTAAGCCGTCAAGAAGGATATGAAACAATAAAAGCAGCATGTAATGCGGCAAAGTTAGCGGATCCAAACAATCAACACATTATTGAATTTTCTGAAGCGGTTGATTACTGGATCCAGATCTTTGATTAGTACAGGCATACTTTTATGCGGGTATATATGTATAAAAGAAATGTATGGTTAATACTGACTGTTCTTATTGAAAAAAGAATTAATTCAAGTAAGCCTTTCTTATTAATAAGTAGAGTAGTTCAAGTAGGCCTTTGTTTGACAGTGGTAACATATTGTTATACTATGATTATTGCAGTATCGTATGTAGAAATAGAAATAGAAATAGAAATAGAAATAGAAATAGAAATAGAAATAGAAATAGAAATAGGTAATGATAATGGAACATTGATGCTGAGAATTGAGCATAGTGTATATAACTTTGAGTGGCAATCATGAATAACAGCATGATATAACTAACGGATATAATCAATAGATATAACATAAAGATTGGATATGGAAAAATATGCGACAATATAATAATCAAACAATAGAACTACTTGCACCTGCAGGTAATATGGCTATATTAAAGAGCATTGTAGATACCAATTGCGATGCTGTTTATTTTGGTGGGCGGTCCCTTAATATGCGGATGATTCGCAAGGGGTTTAATTTTACCAATGAAGAATTGAAGGAAGCCATAGAATTAATTCATAGCAAAGGGAAGCTAGCTTATATAACGGTGAATAGCTTACTTGAAGAGGCTGAAGTTGAAGAGGCCAAAACGTATCTTAGGTACCTTGCGTCCATACAACCAGATGCGTTGATTGTTCAGGACCTTGGCATTATACAGCTTATTAAAGAATTAGAACTACCTCTTATCATACATGCCTCAGTTATGATGAATGTACATAATGTGCCTATGATTAAATTACTACAGACACAGCAGGTGACAAGGGTTGTGGTATCAAGAGAAACGACCTTAGAAGAAGTGCAGATGATGAAAGAGGCTACGGGCATAGAGATTGAGTACTTCACCCATGGGGATATGTGTGTTGCCCACGGTGGGGCTTGCTATTATTCTTCCATGCTTTTTGGTATGAGCAGTAATCGAGGCAGATGCCTAAAACCTTGCAGATGGTGGTTTTCTCATGGGGATTCTACTGAAAGAACCTATCCACTTGCTGTGAAAGACATGGCAATGTATCCTTATATAAAAGAGATGGTTCATGCTGGCGTTACCAGTTTTAAGATTGAAGGACGCATGCGTGAAAAAGTTTTTATATGTGACCTGATTAATGATTATGGGGATGCTATCGATGGGTTTATCGCTGATCCTACTCATTTTGACCCAACTGTAGGTTTTGATAAAATTGTTGAAAATAGAAAGCGGGACCTATTTACTGGCTATGCCTTTGGAAAACCAGGTAAAGATAATATGAATACCCGTTATGAAGGTACTGGTAAGTTCTACTCAACGGGTAAGATGTTTAGCCAGCCAGTGGAAGAGCCATTGCCGACACCTGAGATAGAAGCAGTTATTCATCAGCATTTAGCAAAAATTGGAGAAGAAGCAAAGAATTATGCAACGCTTGAAGCACCCATAAATAGCGCAAGTAACACTAATAAGGCGACAAACTCTGATCTGGAGATTAACACTTATCAGACAATCAAGCAGACAACAAATAGAACAACCGATCAAATTACTAATCGAATCACGAATCTATCTGTCAAGGTTCAGACAATGGCACAGGCTAAGTGTGCGATTAACTTTCAAGTGGGTCGTATTTACCTATCAGGTGATGTGTATGAACCTAACAAAGGATTTACAACTGCGGAGGTCATTGAACTCTCAGACCTCATCCGCTTAAGTGATAATGAAGATAAAAAGCATACTGAACTTTTCATAGCTACACCTCGTATGATGAATGAAGGACAACTAAAAACCTACGATATGTGGATTCGATCATTAGTAACTATAGTAGATGGCTTGATGGTTGGCGATATGGGTTCCTTATATCAGTGGCGTGACTTACCGCTCACGATTGTAGGCGATTATAGCTTGAATATATCCAATCCTTATGCAGCAAGATTTTATACAGAACAAGGCATGTCAGAAGTTGCAACTTCTCTTGAACTTAGTGCTGATAATTACAGCCTCTTTGTGGCAGGTGCTAGCGATGTGGTCCTTGAAACGGTGGTGTTTGGTAGAATGCCAGGCATGTATTTTGAACATGATTTTTATGAGGCATTTGATTATAACGGTACGGAGCCTTTGGTATTACATAATGAAGCCGGTGAATTTCAGATATATAGGGATCAACATAAACGCTGTCATATGCTGATGAGAGATTATTATAACTTAATCAATTTTATTGATGAAATAGCTACGAGTAACAGCGTTCATCATATAAGGTATGAAGCTCAAGTGGATGATGTGGATAGAATGTCAATGATTATAAAGGTGATACAAGACAGACTGGGTGGACAAGAAACCAATCAGGAATCAGAGCCAAGTGAACTAGAAAGAGAAGTGCATAGCGAACAAGAAAGTAATCAAGCATTAGAACAAAGTATATCAGAAAGCAACAAGGGATTTGAACAAAGTGTAGTAGAGAGCAATCAAGCCTTTGTACAAAATCAATTAAAAATTGATCAAGAATTAGAACATAGCAATAAGTTAATAGATGAACTGAACTATACCTATGGTGCATTTGGTTTTATCAAGGAGGTAAAGTAATGTCAGCAAAAGATGTAATTGAACTTAAAAAACAATATTTTTTCCCGAATGCCATGCATTTTTATAAGAATCCACCACTACTGGTTTCCGGCGAAGGTATGACATTAATTGATGATACTGGTAAAGCGTATCTGGATTTCTTTGCCGGTGTCACAGTAGCTAATTGTGGTCATTGTAACGCGGAGATATCAAAGCAGGTTCAAGAACAGGTGGGTAAGTTGCAACATACTTCTATTATCTATCTGACAAAGCCTATGGGACTGCTTGCCAAGAAGCTGGGTGACCTATTACCTGGTGACATTAACCGTAGTTTTTTTTGCTGCAGTGGAACTGAGGCCAATGAAGGTGCACTATTACTTGCAAGGATGCACACTCAGAAAAAAGGATTTCTTGCTTTTAAAGGTGGGTTGCATGGCAGGTCTCATCTGACCATGAGTGTGACTGGGATACCTATGTGGCGTATTGACCCATACTTAGAAGAGGACGTCTATTTTGCAGAAGGCTTCTTTAATGATGGGGGTGCTGACCGTCAGGCAGTGTCAGACTTAGCTTTAAAAAGTGTTGAAGATATCCTTAAGGAGCATGGCACTGATATTGCTGCCTGTATCGTAGAGCCCATGCAAGGCAATGGTGGCATGCATTATCCTGCCCCAGATTTTTTTACTAGACTTAAGCGGTTATTAGAAAGTTATGGCGTCTTATTGATAGTTGATGAGATTCAAACAGGCTTTGGACGAACAGGTAAACTGTTTGGTATCGAGCATTACGGCGTAGTACCAGATATAATGACCATGGCCAAAGCCCTTGGTAATGGTCAACCCATTGGCGTTTTTTCAGCTAGAGAGCATGTGGCTAGTTCCTTAAATAAACCTTCCGCATCAACACTAGGAGGGAACCCGGTATCTATGGTGGCGGGACTTGCTGTCCTTGATTATATTAAGGACCATGATCTTGTGGCTCATAGTGCAGATATGGGTGCTTATTTATTAGATTATTTGTCAGAGATTGGTAGCACTAATGACAATGTGCAAGATGTAAGGGGACTGGGTCACATGATTGGCATGGAACTTGGTCGCCCAGAACTTGTAGATGAAGTTCTAGAGAAGATGAAGGACTTAGGATTTATCATTGGGAAGAATGGGATTAATAGGAATGTATTAGCATTTCAACCACCTCTAATTGTGGAAAAAGAGCATATCGATAAGATGATAGAGGCATTAAAACAAGTGCTTAAAGTATAAAATTAATTCAAATCAATATAAAAGGAAGTGGTATAAAACACTTCCTATGTCCTATCATTATATAATTTGGTATCATGAAAGGTTACCTTGACCAGGCACAGTATTTTCGTTCCAGATAATCGATGGTTGAAAAGATGAACCTGCCCATGAGGCTAATGGCGATAATACCGGCAAACATAGCCACATAGTCCAGTTTTAGCCAACTATCCATAATGAAATAGCCGATGCCGAACCTTGTAGCAAAATTCTCAGCAAAGAAAAGGACGGATATGGCGGTGCCCACACTAACCCTTAGAGCAGTAAAAAGATTAGGTAGCATGGCTGGTAATATGACATGGCGGTATAGATCTCTTTTCCCCGCACCTAGTGACTTGATTGAAAGATAATAAGAGGGATGGATATTCTTAACGCTATCTCTAACAGAAAGTGTAATCTGAAAGAATAGAATCAGTGAAATCAGTATGATTTTAGAAAGGTTACCAAGACCAAAAAACAACATAATCAGCGGTAAAAATGCAATCTTAGGAATTGGATATAATGTATAGATGAGAGGTGAGAGGAATTGATCCACCTTTTTATTTTGCGCAATTAGGATGCCAAGACTGCCGCCGAGAATGACAGTAATGAGGATGCTGATACCAATGCGGTAAAAGCTCACAAGCAGATGAGACATAAGCAAGGTGAAATGATGAAAGACGTACGCCAGTGTTTCAAGAGGAGAAGGCATAAACGACTTACTCAGGAGTATATAGAAAAAAGTCCATATGAGTAGGATTAGTAGACCGCTATAAAGTAAAGGATGTTTTTTCATGGTAGGCTCCTTTTAAAATTTTGCGAATATGAAGACATTGCTTGTAAAATGCTTCTTCTTCTCGTTGATATTCGGACTCGAAACTCTCATTGTCAAGGGTCGCGATTATATCGCCACTTTCATTCATCACCAGGATTGTCTGTCCTAAAAAAACAGCTTCTTCAATACTGTGGGTCACTAAAAAGACGGTCAAGGGTTCTTGGTAGAAGAGTGTCTTAACTTGGTTTTGTAGGGCTTCTCTAGTTAAGGCATCTAGGGATGAAAAAGGTTCATCAAGTAGTAACAAGTCAGGTGCCATGAGCCAACTCCTTGCTATGGCAACCCGTTGTTTTTGTCCGCCGCTTAGGGCACCTGGAAAGTGATGCATATGTTCATCCAGTTTAAGATTTTTAAGCATGTTAGTGGCTTTTTCTACATCTGATAGTGGTAGTTTAATACGATTATTATTAGATTCAATGCGAAGTGGCAGCAAAGTGTTTTCGAGAACAGTTTTCCATGGGAATAGGCCATAATCTTGTAAAACGGTACTGACTTTAAGGCCTTCTTTTATACTAATTGAGCCACCAAGTTCTGAGTGGTTTGGCAATAAGTTAGCTAGGGCATATAATAAAGTGGTTTTGCCGCATCCAGAGGGACCAAGAAGTGCATAGGTACGCCTTGGTTCGAGAGACAAGTCTAAGTGATTGATAATAAGTTTGTTCCCAAGTTTATTATCAGTGCTAATACCAGAACTATTGCCAGAACTATTGTCAGAACTAATATCAGTATTATTGCGAGTTCTATTAACTGTTCTATTACCAGTATCAGTGCCAATTTTACTGCTATAACTTAAACAGAGATTTTCAGTTGTAATCAGGTTAGTATTATTCAAGGGGTTCACTCCATATTTTATGAAATCTATTTTTAATATCAATGGTTTCAAGTATGCGTCCTACTGTATCTGAAACAAGGGCATCAAGTGTTGTTGGTTTGTTGTAAAAAGCCGGTACAGGTGGAAATATGGTAACACCTAAACGGCTAAGTTTAAGCATATTTTCAAGGTGTATGGGAGACAGTGGTGTTTCTCTCGTAACAAGAATAAGGGGACGTTTTTCTTTAATCATTACATCTGCCGCACGTGTCAGTAAGTGATCGGACATGCCAAAGGCTATCTTACCTAAGGTACCCATACTACATGGGGCAATAATCATACCATCGGTCTTAAATGAACCACTTGCTATGTCAGAGAAAAGATTTTGATTATCGTGGACAATGATTTGATGGGCACTATTATTTAATAGGATCTCTTTTAGCATATCAGACAATGGTTCTATTTCATGTTCAAGGACTAAGGCACCTTGCTTGGTAACTACTAGATGGACTTCATGTCCCAGATTAACTAGTTCTTGAATGATTGTCTTGCCATATATGCTGCCACTGGCACCTGTGATGCCTACAATTATTTTCTTCATAAAAACCTCCTAAAAACTTGGTGAATCTGTGTTATAAGAATACATCAATCGTTGCGGTTATTAGGAGCAACATGGATATAATCTGGTTAAGGTGATAAGATGCTAGGTTCATTTTTTTTTGATGTTTTGGGTCCACAAGTGTATGTTCTATCCATAATAGTATACCACTAATTAGTATGCCAATACTAAAAATTAGTGATAACTGAGTCATCCACATGAGCAGAATTAGTAGGCACCACATGATCATATGAAAACCACGGGCAATCCATAAGCTCATAGTCAAACCAAAGTGAGCTGGGATGGAATAAAGGCCTTCTTTTCGGTCGAATTCAATGTCTTGTGTGCCATACAGTATATCAAAGCCAGCTACCCATAACATGACAATTGCGCCAAGAATCAGTGGGGGAAAGTCAAGGCTGCCAGTCACTGCAAGCCAAGCCCCAACAGGGGCGCCTGCACAGGTAATGCCAAGAACTAGATGACAAGCCCAAGTAAATCGTTTGGTATAAGAGTATAGGGTGAAAAGTATGAGAGCAACCGGTGAAAGTGCAAAACATATAAAGTTAATCATAAATGCCGCAAACACAAAGAGTGCGTAGCATAGCAGTGTAATGACTAGTGCTTCATAGCGTTTTACATCACCTTTTGGTATATGTCTCGTACTGGTTCTCGGGTTTTTACTGTCTATGGCTGCGTCTACATATCGATTAAGAGCATTGGCACCATTTCTACCAGCGAATAAAGCCACCATGATCCAGATAAATAGGCTTAAACTTGGCAAACCATCAGCAGCACGAAATATGGCAATTAGGGCAAATGGTAGCGAGAAAAGGGTATGTGAAAACATAACCAATTCGCCATAGGTTTTGATCTTCTCATACGCTTTTTTAATGTATCCTTTGATTGAGTTAGATGCCATAAGAATCCCACCTTGCTGTTACGTATTCTATCATTTCTTTAGACATCTCAATATCATCTGGCCATGGTCTAAGTAGACCATCTTTTGGACCTTTTTTGGTGGCATTAATCATAACGAATAAGGAACCGTCTTCTTTTAATTTAACGACCATATCACGACTTGGATCAATGTTATTGAATATCTTCCAACTGACGGTACTCAAATCACCAGGACTGATATGAGCATCTATCAGCACTAAAAACCGGACAGGAGAATCTAAGTAGGTATCAACCAGTTCGCTTACCCGGGCAATATCTGTAATGGTTACTGGGAGAATCTTGATTGCAGATTCAGATAAGGGGGCTACTTCTTCGGCATGCAGTATATGCTTATTAGTATCTATAGATATATTTTCAGTAGGCATGGTTTCAGTAGGCATGGTTACAGTAGACATATTTTCAGTAGGCTTGTTTACAATAGATATAGTTTCCGTAGACATAGATTCAGTAGATATACCTTCATTAGATAACATATTCAAGATGCTTGTTAATGAATAATCGACCAATCTTTTTTCTAGCACAGGACCATTATGCTCAACAGCAAGTTTTTTGGTAGCATCTATGCCCAACCTGAATCCTTGAAATGCCCTATTAGAAGCATGGTCAAGTGCGTCAAGAGGACCTTCACTGATTACAAGATGACTTGGTGCAGTCACATGGGTCATTATTGTTTCAAGTACGTCTGTGTAGTTATGAACATTAACAGAAGCATCTACAATTATAATCATTTTAGTGTACATCATCTGGCCAAGTCCCCATAAGGCATTTAGGACCTTATTGCCATGGAGTGGAAAAGCTTTTTTGATAGATACAATAGCACAATTATGAAAGACGCCTTCAAGAGGAAAGTCCATATCCATAAGTTCAGGGCATTGTAATTTCATAAGTGGTAAAAATATCCTTTCAGTCGCTTTTCCAAGATAGCAATCTTCCATAGGCGGCTTGCCAACAATAGTAGTCGGGTAGATTGGGTTTTTCTTTCTGGTAATTTTTTCTACATGAAAGACGGGGTATTCATCTGCTAATGAATAGTAGCCAGTATGATCC
Organism: Vallitaleaceae bacterium; assembly: GCA_027858555.1. GTDB lineage: Bacteria > Bacillota > Clostridia > Lachnospirales > Vallitaleaceae > JAQICP01. Next base: position 6,908 of record JAQICP010000287.1, on the reverse strand, counting down.
CCAAAAGGACCTTCCAGTCGTCTTTCATCCATGTCCACATAGCCTTCTAGTATGAATTCAGCATGGGCTGGCACATAGATTTCGGAGGTGATTGATTTGACTAGACTGACCCCTTTTTTCCTAAGATAGCCTGCAAAAATCATCTCATCAATCATCTTTGGAAGAGGTGCAGTTGCAGCATATATGGTGGCTGGGTCGCAACCAAGAGCCACGCAGACAGGCATTTTCTTGCCTAGTTTTCGGTATTTTTCATAGATTTCTTTGCCATCCTTATGAAGATGCCAATGCATGCCGGTGGTATTTTTGTCATAGACCTGAAGGCGATACATGCCAACGTTCTGTTGGCCGTTATCAGGATCGATGGTAAAAACTAGTGGCAAGGTGATGTATTTACCGCCGTCGTCTGGCCAGCATTTTAGAATGGGTAGTGTACTAAGATCTGCGTCTTCAATGACTTCTTGGCAAGGGGCGTGCTTCACTTTTTTAGGAAATATGAAAGGTAGGGGTGCTAATTTTGGTATGGCCTTGATCTTATCCATAATGGATACATACATGCTCAGATTCATATAGTTTTCAATTTCAGAGGCGATATCATCAAGATTATCCACGCCAAGACCAAGATGCAGGCGCTCATAAGTACCAAAAGTGTTGATAATCAAGGGGTAAGGTGAGCCTTTCACATTGGTAAAAAGAAGGGCTTTGCCATAGGATTTTGAAACTCTATCAGTAATTTCAGTGATCTCAAGTTCAGGATCAACTTCTGTACCTATTATCGTTAATAAATTCTTTTTTGTTAGAACTTCTATAAAATGGGGTAAGTCTTTAAAATGCATAATATCCTCCAAATATTCAGGGTGAGTTCGGGGTATGTTCATGGACTGATTTCTTTAAGTATGATAGAATATGGTATCATAAATATGATAAAATAACTAGGTTAAGTTCAGGAGAAAACAATGACAAAAGTACAATATAGGACTAAAAAAATCACAGTGATGGTATCACTGATTATAATACTATCAATAATTGTATTATTAAGCAATGGTTGTACAAAAAGCGAAACTGGCAAACTTACCATCGGGCTTATGTCCGACATAGGTGCCGTGCCTTTTTTAATTGCTAAGGAGAATGGGTATTTTGAGGACTTAGGTCTTGATGTGGAGTTACAAGTGTTCAAAAGCGCCCTTGATAGAGATGCAGGTCTTCAAACAGGGAATTTACAAGGCGCTATGGCAGATATGCTGACGGTCTTCTTTTTCAATGAAGCTGATGTGGGCATGGGGATGACTTCTGCCACTTATGGTAATTACATTATGGTTACTTCGCCAGAATTCACAGCTGATGAATTCATGTTAGAAACTGAGAAATCAATTGGGATGTCAAGCAATACGGTTATCGATTTTGCCACCCAGCTGATTGCAAAGGACAAAGGGTTCGGTGATCAATTACAAAGCACGGCCATACCTCAGATGCCTGTAAGGCTAGAGATGCTTAAAAACAGTGAATTAGCAGGTGCTACTTTACCAGACCCTTTAGCTTCGGTTGCACTCTTAGAAGGTGGTGAAGTAGTAGGAGATACTAAAGAGTTAGGACTCTATCCTGGTATCTTCATCTTTTCTGACGAGACCATCAAAAATAATCCTGAGGCGATTGAGCAATTCTATGTGGCCTATAATCAAGCGGTTGATTACCTTAATCAAACCGATTCCAGCGAATACTTTCAGCTACTAGTAGATAACCTTAGTTTTCCTGGTATATTAACAGATAATTTTAGTATGCCGACATTCAGTAAGGCTACAGCTGCTGATGAGCATACCTTTGATGTGACCCTTGAGTGGATGAAGGGGCAGGGGCTAATTGAAAATACCTATGACTATAGTGATTTAAGTGATGCGTCTATGCTAGAAAAGTAATGGAAATAGTACATTAAGTAAAAACCTATCTTCAAACTAAGGACATACTAACATAGACAGTAACCTAAATCGAACAAGCATACTGATATCAATAGTAACTTAAAGGTAGTAATTATACTAACTTAATATTAGTGAAAAAACTAGCAATCATACTGATATCAATAGTAACTTAAGGATAGCAATTATACTAACTTCAATACTAACAATAAAACAGCTTCAATACTAATTATGAGACATAACGTCAATGGTAATGCTGATGTCAACGATAATATCAATATAATTAATAATAAGGGGTTTTGCATATGAATGAAAAGCATGATTTTTATATGCCAGCAGAATGGCAAACACATGAACGTACCATAATTGAATGGCCGGTGAAGACTTCTATGTGCTACCCAGAAAACCATATTCAGGTACTAGAAGTATTTACCAGCATCATAAAAGCAATTGCAGAATATGAGTTAGTCACGATTATTGTTAATGAGGAGTCTAAACGAGAATTACTGGCCTATATAGAAGGTATTGCAGATATGACAGATATCCTTGTGATACCACATAACGATAGTTGGGCTAGAGATAATGGGCCTACATTTATAATTAGTGACCATCATGATATCATGGGAATCAATTGGCGCTTCAACGCATGGGGTGAAAAATATCTGCCCTATGATTTGGATGATGACGTTGCACCCATCTTGCTTGAATTGTTGAAAATACCCATTGTATCGGTACCCCTAGTATTAGAAGGCGGGTCCATACATGTGGACGGGGAAGGTACATTGCTATCAACCAAAGAATGTCTCCTTAACCACAACCGTAATCCTGAGCTTTCTGCCCAGGCAATCGAAACCATATTAAAAGAGAGACTTAATGTTTCTACCATCATATGGCTTAACAAGGGTCTATATGGGGACGAAACGGATGGCCATATTGATAACATAGCTTGCTTTGTTAAACCAGGGACAGTGATGATTCAAACTTGTCATAATCCAAATGATCCTAACTTTGATATCACTAAAGAGAACTTAGAGATATTACATCATGCGATTGATGCTAGAGGCAGAAAACTTGAAATCATAGAGATGCCAAGCCCACCAGTCCGTTATTATAAGAACAAGCGGCTGACACTCAGTTATATGAATTATTATTTTGTTAATGGTGCTATTATATTACCGGTATTTGGTGAAGATGCCATAGAGACTGACATTCAAGCTGAAGCAATTTTAAAAAGTACATTTCCAGATAGAGATATTGTTACTGTACCTAGCATTGAATTGATTAAAGAAGGCGGTAATATTCATTGTATTACCCAACAGATGCCTAGAAAAACAACGCATTCTCTAATATATGAGCATCAGAAATGAGGGATATCATGACAAGAATAGTTAAAGTTGCAGCAACACAGATGAGTTGCTCATCTGATCTTTTAGAAAACATTAAAAAAGCAGAATTACTGGTTCGACAAGCTGCGGGGCAAGGGGCACAGATTATACTGCTTCAAGAATTATTTGAGACACCGTATTTTTGTCAGACTGAAAAAGAAGCATTTTACGCGTATGCCAGTAGGGTAGAAGTCAACCCTGCCATCAATCATTTCAAAAAGATTGCAAAGGAACTAGCTGTTGTTTTACCAATCAGTTTTTACGAAAAAAAGAATAATGCGAAGTATAACAGTATCGCCATTATTGATGCTGATGGTGAAGTCCTTGGTGTCTATAGAAAAAGCCATATTCCGGATGGTCCAGGCTACGAAGAGAAATTCTATTTTAACCCTGGGGATACTGGATTTAAGGTATGGGATACGGCATATGGTCGAATTGGCGTGGGTATCTGTTGGGACCAATGGTTCCCAGAGGCGGCAAGAGCTATGGTGCTTATGGGTGCAGAGATTTTATTATATCCAACAGCTATAGGTTCTGAACCACAAGCGAGTTTAGTAGACTCTAAAGACCATTGGCAAAGGTGTATGATAGGGCATTCGGCTTGTAATATGGTCCCGGTTGTTGCATCTAATAGAATAGGTAAAGAAGTTCAAGAGACTTCTGAAATTACGTTCTACGGAGCTTCCTTTATAACAGATGGAATAGGTGAAAAGATAGCAGAAGCGAATCGAATTGATGAAACTGTTTTAATTGCTGAGTTTGACTTAGAACTTATGGAAAAGAAAAGGGCAGAGTGGGGACTATTCAGGGACAGACGACCTGATTTGTATCAGGTGTTACTGACACAGGATGGCGGTGTCAAATAGGTCATAATTATTGTACAGATACGATACCATTTAGGATACGGGAAATTAAATGATAACCATCATCATATGCGTGAAATGAATAATAGTAACTACTTGAAGTATGGCAGCTTTACCATGATTAGGTGAGGCATTATATTGTTATTTCAAAAGGCACACCACCTAAACATAGGGGGTGTGCCTTTTGAAAACCGCTCTATTGATTATAACATGTGAGGGACTTGAGTTAATTATTTGTCCCTAATGTTCTTTATGGTATAATTATATTGACAATGTAAAGGATTACAGTGAATAACTGTAGAGAAAGGTGTTAATATGAGGAAAAATTTTAGAGGTAAAGTTATTGTTTTAACACTAGCAGTGGTCATGACCCTTACTAACTTGACTGCATTTGCAGATACACCAAGTTCATGGGCTCAGGCTGAAGTGACAGAAGCGACAGGAAAAGGATTAGTACTTCCTGAAGCAGACGGACATTATAAGGAAAACATAAGCAGAGAATTGTTCTGCAAATTGATTGTTAATATGGTTGAAATTGTAACAGGTGAATCCGTTATAATCACCATAGCCAATCCTTTTACAGATACAAATGATACAGATATTATAAAAGCTTATCAACTAGGCATTGTGAATGGTACATCAGCCACCGAGTTTTCACCGAATGATCTGATTAATAGAGAACAGGTTGCAGCAATGATGATGAGAGCAGCAAGAAAGCTAGATATTTTAATGAGCCATAATTTCACAATGATTATGTTGGTAGGTCCACCTACTTTTGCAGATTTGAGTCAGATATCAACGTGGGCACTTACTGATGTGCATGAAGCCAATGTTCTTGGGATTATGAACGGTATCGGTGGCAATATGATCGGACCAAAAGGTAATACCACAATTGAGCAGAGTATTTTAATGATTTTAAGAGAATTCAATGAGTATTTACCACTGATGGAAAATGCTGCACCAGCGATTCTTCCAACAGCAATACTCTCATATGATGTTAATGAAGGTGATAGTATTGATGTTCAATTGGCTGATTTAGCCTATGATGCAGATGGCGATAGCCTTAGAATTGGGGGGATTGGTGGCAATACTACTTATGGGCAGTGTTTGAACCATACAGACTACGTGACGTTTACAGCAGGTGATGTAGTTGCAGATGTGGCATCTATATGGACTATTACTGTGACAGACGAGGTGGAAGATGTAACCATAGCTTTGACCTTTAATATTAAAGATGTGCCTGCAGGTAATCCAGTAAGTAATGGTGTAACCTCCTTTACTATAGATGAAGGTGAGACGGTTAATATAAGACATTCAGATATTGCAACAGATCCTGATGGTGATGTCATGGTTATTTCAAACTTTAATTTAAGCTTAGGTTATGGTACTGAAATAGGAGATACATTAATTTTTGCTGCTATGATAGGAACTGAGAATTCCATGGACTTTACTGCAGACCCTGTAGATGGGGATACTACGACAGCTTATGATCTTACAATTACTGACGGTACCAATACAACGGTTTTAACTGTAGTGATTAATATTCTTGAGGTGAACGCACCGCCAGTGCCAGAATCTATGACTACACTCTATCAAGATGAAAGTACAATAATGTTCTATTCACCATATACTGTAGCGACTGATCCTGACGGAGATGATCTGGATGTTGTTGCATTTGAATTAAATGACGACCCAGTATATGCGTCAGCCCAACATGATTTGGGGACAGGCTCGATAATTACTTTATTTGGAGTGAGTTCTTTCTCTTTCTCAGCTGATGCGGTAGCTGTATCAGCTTGGACATATTATGATTTGACAATCTCTGATGGTTTAAATGAAGTGGTTGTGACCATAAGAATACAAGTAAATAATAATTAATACAGTAGAATTATATATTACATAAGATAGTACAAAAAGGTACTATGGAAGATTTCAAAGCATCATTTTTAGGTGAAGTATTGTTTTAGTATATATAAAAAATCCCGTAATCATATGGGTTGTGGCTTTTGCTAAAGCCTGATACTGGTTTAGTAAGGAGGTAAATATGCAAATCATTCCATATTTAAGCTTTGAAGGAAACGCAACTGAAGCAATTGAATTATATAAAAAGGCACTGGGTGCAAAAGACATGGGTATCATGCATTATGGTGATAATCCTGGCACGAAAGAACAGTATCCGGAATATGCAGAGAAGGTTCTTCATGCGGAGTTGAAAGTTGGCGATGGCCTTATGTACATTTCAGATACCATGCCAGAAGGAAAAATTGATATAGGTACGAATATGGCAATAAATATTAATTTTGATTCTGATGAAGCCCTTAATCTTGCCTTTGACACATTAGCGGTTGATGGTGATGTTCTAACACCACTTAATGATACTTTTTGGGGTGCTAGATACGGCATGGTCAACGATCGATTTGGCAATGGATGGAGTCTTAATTATCAGTATCCTGAAAAGAAATAGACATAGAAACAGCATATAATTGCATACATAAGCGTAATTAAACTAAAGAACAGGTCATTAAATGATAGTCAAATATCAATTGTGAGCCTGTTTTTTAGGGTTCAAGGAAGTATTTATATGAATTACATATGCTTCTGGTTATTGTTAATTTAGTAAATGGTTTGGAGGCAATGGTAACTTAGGATAAGTAAGATGATATTAGAATAAGCAGTGTTAATTATGATATACTTAAAAAGCTATATAATTACTTCAAAGGTGAATGGTAGGTGCTTAATGGATAGAATATTGA
>JAQICP010000221.1 GCA_027858555.1 Vallitaleaceae bacterium | reverse complement strand
GGTGGTGAAAGTATATACGAAGGACCTTTCGCTGATGAATTCACTATTGAGTATCTACCTTATAGAGGTGCCTTATGTATGGCTAACAGTGGCGCAAATACCAATGGCAGTCAGTTTTTTGTTGTACAGAGCGGTACGGATCAGGTAATCGACGAATATGTAACACAATTCGAAGACGCAGAGCTACCACAAGGCATCATTGACAACTATAAGACTTACGGCGGAACACCATGGCTTTTCTATGTACATACCACCTTTGGTCAAGTATATGAAGGTATGGATGTGGTGGATGCCATAGCAGCTGTAGCAGTTGATGATAATGCAATGCCAGCTGAACCGGTTATCATAGAATCAGCAGAAGTAATCACATACGACTAAGATGATCAAATAAGCAGACATAAAAAGCGGATAGAAAAAGCAGACAACATAAGCAGACAAAAAAAGACAGCAAAGCGGACAGCAAAAGCAGACAACATAAGCCAGATAGCAAAAGCCAGATAGTAAAAGCCCCAAATAGATGTATATCAGGAGGATATTATGAAAAGATTAATCACCGTAGTGAGTATATTAATGGTAATGACCATGCTACTTGTAGCATGTAATAAAACAGATGACGATGTCTACGTAGACACTTCAGATGGTGACAAAGCAGAAAGTACTTATAGAGATCCAGCAATGATACCAGAGGAAGTTCTAGCTACTATGGATTATGATAAGCAATTTTTAATGCCTGTTGCAGGCGAACAAGTGGCTACCTTTAAGACCAATTATGGTGATATCAAAGTAAGATTATTTCCAGATGGCGCGCCACTGGCTGTTCAGAGTTTTATTGAACTAGCTGAGGCGGGCTTCTATGATGGGCTTACATTTCACAGAGTTATTAGAGATTTTATGATTCAAGGTGGCGATCCACTTGGTAACGGTACAGGTGGTGAGAGTTCATATGGTGAGCCTTTTGCAGATGAGTTCACACTAGAGTATCTTCCATATAAAGGGGCGCTTTGTATGGCGAACAGTGGACCGGATACGAATGGCAGTCAATTTTTTATCGTTCAATCAGGCACAGCCCGGGTATCTGGTACCAAATCAGGCGCATTGGAAGTAGATGGATATCCAGAGGAAGTTGTTGAGAATTACAAGATGTATGGTGGAACAACTAATCTATTCTTCGTGCATACTGTATTTGGGCAAGTATACGAAGGACTCGATATTGTTGATACAATTGCCCAGGTTGAAGTAGGTGAAAAGGACCTGCCAGTAGAACCTGTTGTGATTGAATCGATTGTTATTGAGACATACCAGTAATGGGAATCATAGAAGATGCAAAAACTATTGACCTATATATTAATTAACAGCAGATTGTGCATTAAAAGAGATGTTCAAAAGTGGGGGTTAATATCACTCATATGAGTATTAGTGAATAGTACGTGTGTAATACATACAAAAGGTGGACTGAAATATGTACTGTGTAGTTCAACAAACCAGTTAATTTTGTAAATGTGTCAACAGATTATTCATTTTTCTGTTTTTGTGTGTTAAAATAGAAAAGAGAGATGTTAAGGAGTAGTATATATGTTGAGTGAAACTGCTGAATCAAAAGACAGACTTGTACCCTTTTTTATTATACATACACTTGGAAAGTTTGACGTTATTAAGGACGACAGTTCTGTTGTTGAATCTTCTTCTAAGGCAAAGAGAATATGGGAGCTTTATAAGTTTATGCTCAGCCACCGGGATAAGTCTTTTACACCAGAGACTTTAATGGATCAGCTCTGGGTTTCGCAAGAGTATAATAATCCTCGTAATACACTACGTAGACAGATGCACCGATTAAGGCAAGTGCTCTTAGAGGAGGATAACAATGATTGCGAAAAGACCATATTATTTTCTAATGGGTATTATCAGTGGAATAAGAACATTAGCATTCAAGTGGACACAGATTTATTTGAAGATTATGTGAAACAGGGGGATGCACTAAAAGATGAATCCCCCGAGCGTGCACTAGATGCTTATCAAAGCGCTATGGGTTTATATATTGGAGATTATTTACCAGGATGTGTGGATCAACATTGGGTTTTTTCTGTTAGGAATCATTTCCGTAGATTATATCTAAAAACTGTATTAAATACCATTGGCTTACTTCATGATATAGAGGCTTATGATGAAATAACCCAGGTATGCCAAAAAGCGATACATATAGATATCTATGAAGAGACGTTTCATCTCAGTTTAATGAATGCTTATTATATGAGGGGTGAGCAGAGGCAAGCCCTAGAGCATTATGAGTACATTACTAAGTTTTACGAACAAGAAATGGGTGTTAAACCTACTGATGAGATGAGAGCAATATATAAAAAATTATTAAAGATGTATCCCACGAATCAGCCGGAAATGAGTCTTTACGAAGCGCTTGAATCTAGTGAACCTATAATAAATGCCTTCTATTGTGAAGCTGAGGTTTTTAGATCCATATATGAGCTTGAACGTAGGAGAAGTGAAAGATCAGGTGTTAGTTTTAGCATTGGTGTTTTAACTGCTACGCCGATTAATGGTTATACCCGCTCTCAGAAAGAACTTAGAATGAATGGACTTAAGCAACATCTGATGGAGCAACTGAGAAAAGGGGATACTTTTACAAGGTGGAGCGATCAGCAATTTGTTGTATTGCTCCCAGGAGTAGATGCTGAGCTTACAGAAAAAGTACTAAAAAGGGTACTAAGTACTGGAGCAGACAACGGTTCAATTGTTATCAGCCAGATTACGCATTTAACTGCAGAGTCACAGCACATCTAATGGTATTGGATTAGAGATGTTGGGCTCTTTTTTTATTGTAAAAAAATGTAACGCCGATGTAACGGCCGTGTGCGGTTCTTGTCACAACAACCTGCTATAATACAGATATACAAGAATTGGTTCTAAACAACGACATCGGGTGTGGAGGTGATAAGGATGGGCAAAAAGTCGACGCAAGTAATTCAGACGGACAACATTGGGGGCGCTAACTTTTTAGTCTCAATACAACGTCAAGACAACCATAGCTGGCAAGGTTCTATTCAGTGGGTAGATACTGGAAAGAAAATGCATTTTAGAAGCGAATTAGAACTTTTGAACCTCATTCATGGTGCTGTTACAGATAGTACTGATGACGAGGAATCTTTCAGAACTTGGGAAGATCATATAGAAATTAGTGCCAGCTAGGCATTGATTATAGATTAAAGGTTAACCCCGTTTTCCCTAAAATGAGGCTGAAAATAGAGTGCTTATCTCTAGAAGAAAGTAAGGGGTGCATGATAATAGTTCATATGTTAACAAGGAGAGAATATGATGAAAAGGTTTTTAGTATTAGTTTTGGCAACCACATTAATCTTAGGGACAATGGCAGTGGGAGTATTTGCGGATGAGGAAGATGAAACTTATACAGCGGATTTTGTAGACACAACTAACTTATGGTTTGCAGCTGATGATGAAGTAATAGTGTATATTCATGGTGATCCAATAATAGAATTAACATCTAACGAAGGCACTCCATATTCCAATGCTTGGAGGGACGCTTATAAGGCTACTATACCAATGAATACAACTTTTATAGCAGCGAAGGCGAATGATTTACACAAAAGTAATGCTGGATTTAAATTAGTATTTGAAGGTGAAAGTGAAGATGACAACATAGTTACAGATGGTAGTTGGTACTATTATGTAGGCGAAGATGTGCCTGAAGTAGATGCTAATGAAAAAAAATGGTATGAAGAAGCTTATGAGGGAGATATGGCTGAATGGGAATCAGCTAATGAACTTGACCCTAATGCAAATCCAACTGAAATGTATTCTAATTGGGCAGATGTCGGAAGTTTTGGTAGTAATGGTGGCAATGAAGCCTCAAAATGGATTTGGGATGAGGGATATGATCATGAGGAAACTGTCTACTTTAGAAGTATGAAACCAACTGAAACAACAGTGCCAGATATAACATACACAGTTACAACTATAAATAACAATCCAACCTTGGGTACGATCACAGGTACTATTACGGGTCTAAAACTTGGTGATGTGGTATCGGTATTAGCAACTGAAAACAATGGTCTATTTGATAAATGGGAAGTAGCAGGCGAGATAGGACCAGATTCTCAGCCTCCAGTTTATGGCGAATTAAGGTTCGTAGTAAAAGGTGATGTAACTGTTACAGCATCATTTTCTGAAAGCAGTGATGACGGTGATGATAATGGCGATGACGGCGAAACAGGCGACGATACACCAGTACAATCATCAGCAAAACCTACTACATATACTCTATAAGTACCTAATATAGACAAAGAGAAATAATATTGAAGGTATTGAGATGCACCCCGAAAGTTAGACGGACAACTAACTTTTGGTGGTGCTTTTTTTGCAGGAAAA
>JAQICP010000216.1 GCA_027858555.1 Vallitaleaceae bacterium | reverse complement strand
AAATAATATAGATCCAAAAGCTGTAGAAAAATCAATTATTCCACCCGTGCCTACTAGACTTGAAATGCTAAGAAATGATAAAGTAGATGTAGCACTACTACCAGAACCCTTTGCTTCACTTGCTATAAAAGATGGCGGTATTCTTTTAGGAAGCGCTAAATCAGAAGGCTTCTACCCATCCGTTACTGCTTTTACTCAAGAATCAATTGATACAAAATCAACTGAAATTAAAGCTTTTTACCGAGCATACAATCAATCAGTTGAATATATTAACAATACACCCATTACAGAATATGAAGATATTATTATAGAAATAGTAGGATACCCAGAAGAAATGAAAGGGGAAATTAAATTGCCTACCTTTAGAAAAACTCAACTCCCTTCAGTTGATGAAGTGCAATCTGTTCTTGATTGGTCTAAAAAGAACAATCTAATTGATAAAGATCTTAAACCTGAAGATTTATTACATGACATCGGTCTTTAAAACGACAATGGAGGTATCATATGCTTGAAATAGATGAACTTTCTGTTAGTTATTTTCCTGATAAAAAGAGAATACATGCGCTAGGACCCATAAGTATGAAAATCGCGCCAAGTGATATTTATGCACTTATAGGCCCTTCTGGCTGTGGCAAATCTACGTTTTTACATGTCTTAAGCGGCATTATAAAAAATTACCAAGGACAAGTAACACTTAAAAGCAATCCTATTGACCCTAAGAAACACGATATTGGGTTTATACCTCAAAATTTTGGTTTACTCGCCTGGAAAACTGTTTATAAAAATTGTGTACTTTCTTTGAAAATTAAAGAGAAGATTATTACACCTGATCAAATGAATCGAATTGATTATATAATGGACCAATTAAATATTACCGACTTAAAAGACAGATACCCTAGAGAATTAAGCGGCGGTCAAAAACAAAGAGTCTCTATTGCTAGAGCTTTTATTATGAATCCAGATTTATTGCTTATGGATGAACCATTTTCTGCTTTAGATGCCCTTACAAGAGAAGAAGCCCAAGAACTTTTTGTTGCCATGTGGAATCAATATAAAACGACCACCGTATTTGCGACCCATAGTAATGAAGAAGCAATCAATATGGGAAAGAAGATTGTAATTTTATCTCACTATCCGGGTACTATTGTTGAAGTTATAGATAACCCGCTTTTTAATACTGAGAATTTAAGAGAAAATAAAGCATTTCATACATTAGCAGCACACTTAAGAAGTGTTGTGAAAAAGGGGTGGAAATTATGAGACTAGGCGAAAAAATTAAGACTTTTTTACAAGGTTTTTTCCTATTCAATATTATATGGTATATCATGGCAAAGCCCATTAATATGAAAGCTTTACCAAAACCTACAGATGTCTATTTAAATATGGGGCATCTATATGGTGAAAACCTCTTTATTCATGTCCTTGTTAGTCTTTATAGAATATTTAGTGGATTAGGTATAGCATTAGTCATAGGCACTTCTATTGGCTTATTTATGGCTTATTCAAAACTTGGTAATAAGTTATTAAATCCTTTAGTATATTTTACTTATCCAATACCTAAGACTGCTCTATTACCTGTAGTGATGTTGTTATTTGGCTTAGGTAATAGCTCAAAAATTATCCTAATCGTCTTTATCTTGGTATTTCAAGTGATTGTAGCAGTGAAAAATGCAACACTTAATATTTCTCCAGAAGATTATCACCCTTTAACAAGTCTTGGGGCTTCAAAGTTACAAGTATTCATTCATATAACCGTTCCTGCTATTTTACCTGAATTACTTACCAATTTACGTTTATCCATAGGCACCGCTCTGTCGATCCTTTTCTTTGCAGAAGGCTACGGCACACAATATGGTATTGGTTATTATATTCTTGATGCATGGATGCGAATTGACTATATGGGCATGTATGCTGGTATTATAGTCATAAGCCTTTTAGGTTTTGCTCTATTTATTCTAATAGATTTGATTGAAGAAACACTCTGTCAATGGAAAGGCAAATTATCTAATGCACGCTAAAAATTATGAAGGGAGTCTATATGTCAAAAACTTTTAATGGTAAAAAAATAGAATTGCTAGCGCCTGCTGGCAATATGGAGATTTTCAAAAAAGTAGTCCATGCCAACTGTGATGCCCTTTATTTTGGCGGTAAGCGTTTAAATATGCGAATGATTCGAAAAGGCTTTAACTTTTCAAATGATGAAATTCAGGAAGCCGTAACCATGGCTCATCAACTCAATAAAAAAGTTTATATAACAGTCAACAATATGATCAATGATTATGAAACAGCGGAAGCGACTGAATATCTTCATTTTTTAGAAGATGTAAACGTGGACGGTATCATCATTCAAGACTTAGGCATTCTACAAATATGCAAAGAGGAAAAGATCAACGGCTTAGCAATACACTCCTCTGTTATGATGAATGTACATAATCTTGAATTTATAAATACTTTAAAAGATTTTGGCGTTTCTAGAGTCGTTTTATCCAGAGAAATGGATTTGAATTCTGCTAAACTACTTCAAATACAAACAGACATTGAAACAGAATATTTTGTACATGGGGACATATGCGCTGTAAACGATGCGAACTGCTATTATAGTTCTATTCTATGGGGTAATAGTTCCAATAGAGGCAGATGCTTTAAGCCTTGTCGATGGTCCTATTCAATTAAGAAAGATGGTTCTGTCTTTTCTACAAAGTATCCATTGGCTGCAAAAGATATGTATATGTACGAACATATTCCAGAATTAATTGAAGCAAATGTCACTTCATTTAAAATAGAAGGTCGTATGAGAGATGCTGATTTCATTGTTGACTTAGTCAATAAATATGGGGAAGCAATTGATCGATATATAGAGAATCCACTAGCATTTAACAGAAAAAAATATTCTAAAGAATTATTTGAAAATAGAAAACGCGATTTTACAACTGCTTATGCTTTTTCAAAACCTGGTTTGGATTTTATTAATACACGGTATGAAGGGACCGGAAAGTTTTATTCAACAGGTAAAGTTTTCTCTACACCAACAGAAGAGCCTGATCTAACCGATGAAGTCATTCGTACAATAAATAATGCATTAAGTAATTGTTCTTCTAATAAATCTGTTAACAAACAGCAATTATCAGTAAAAGTCAATAATTATGCGCAAGCTCAATTGTGTATTGAATTAGGGGTCAATCGAGTCTATTTGCCCGCTGAAGTTTTTAAACCCGATCAAGTAATAACCACTGATGAACTTCAAGGATTAGTTGCTATTAAAAACACTACAGAACTTTACCTTGATTTACCTCAGATGATGGATGAATTACAGTTTGATATAATCGACCAATATTTATCTAAATATGGTAATTTACTGGATGGCTTATTGGTTTCAAATTTAGGCGCTGTAAAAAGATACGGCAATCAATATAAAATCATAACTGAT
>JAQICP010000209.1 GCA_027858555.1 Vallitaleaceae bacterium | reverse complement strand
ATATATTGATTTAAATAGGTTAAGTGGATTATATGTTATATAAGGTTTAATTGGAATTAATCCTTATATAACCATGAACTTGATTTGTTTGTACTACAAAGCAGGATTGATTCTATATTAATACTGCACAGATACCTATAATATCTATAGGATTACTGGTTTTAATGATAAGATTAGCAGATTAAATACAAGTTGTTTCACGTGAAACATTTCGAAAACCACTATATATAGACATAAAGCCTACCTAAATACCCATATATTGTTTCACGTGAAACAATATATGGGTATTTGTCATATAAATCTAATTTTTGAATTGATTTAACAAGTCCTATAGTATATTGATTTGGCATATGGTATAATAATTTTACTTATACAAGTAATTGTCAGGAGGAGACATTCAATGGGCAGAATCATAGCAGTAGCCAATCAAAAAGGCGGTGTTGGTAAAACTACTACCACAGTTAACCTTGCGGCTACATTGGCAGAAAAAGGAAAGAAGATATTAGCAGTTGATATAGACCCACAAGGTAACACAACAAGAGGGCTGGGTATTAATAAAAAAAAGGTTCATAGTGAGGGAAAGACAATCTACGAACTAATTTTAGACCAAATTGAGGTTGGGGAATGTATTTTAGAAGATGTATACGAAAATTTATCCGTAATACCTGCAGATGTTGATTTAGCAGGTGCTGAAGTTGAATTAATTGGAAGAGAAAACAGTAGTTATATTCTTAAAAAAGTCTTAACTTCTATAAGAGATGATTATGACTTTATAATCATTGATTGCCCACCTTCTCTCAGCGTATTAACAGTTAACGCTTTAACAGCTGCAGATTCTATTCTTGTTCCAATACAATGTGAATTTTTTGCATTAGAAGGTCTATCTCAGTTAATGTATACGATCAACCTTATACAGAAAAAGTTAAATCCGAATTTAGTGATTGATGGCATTGTTTTTACCATGTTTGATGCAAGAACTAATTTATCACTGCAAGTAGTAGAAGAAGTAAAAAACCAGCTTAGAAAAACAAATATATATCAAACAATCATACCAAGAAATGTTAGACTAGGAGAAGCACCTAGTCATGGATTACCAATTAATTTATATGATTCAGGTTCCAAAGGAGCCGAGAGCTATCGTTTACTAGCCGATGAAGTAATAAAGAGGGGTATATAGATGACTAAGAAAAGAGCGTTAGGCATTGGTTTAGCAGCACTTATAGAAGATGATATGGAAGAAAGAATCATTGAGCAACATGCTTCTGGTGTATATCACCTTGATATTAATTTAGTTGAACCAAATCCTGATCAGCCTAGAAAATATTTTGAAGAAGAATCACTTAAAGAATTATCAGAGTCGATCAAGCTATATGGTATTATTCAACCTTTAATTGTTATTAAAAAAGATAAGTTATATGAAATAATAGCAGGTGAGCGACGTTGGCGAGCAGCTAGGATGGCCGGACTTAAAGTGGTACCAGCCATAATCAAAGACTTCTCATTAGAAGAAATATTAGAGGTATCTCTAATAGAGAACATTCAAAGAGAAAACTTGAATTCAATAGAAGAAGCACTTGCTTATCGAAAACTCATGGATGGCTTCAACCTGACACAAGAAGATATTGCCATCAAAGTTTCTAAAAGTAGACCGGCAGTTGCAAACACACTCAGACTTTTGAATCTAGATGAACGCGTTCAAAAGATGATTGTTGATGACCTATTAAGTAATGGTCATGCTAGAGCATTGTTATCGCTAACAGATGAAGATAATCAATTCGACGCGGCAACAGAGATCGTGGGCAAGAAATTAAATGTCAGAGACACCGAGAAGTTAGTCAAGAATTTCGGTAAAATAAAAAGACAAATGATGGAAAAAGCTATCGATGACCTTGAACACATATACATCGATGTTGAGAATAAGCTGAAAATTATATTGGGAACAAAAGTTAAAATCAATAAAAAGAAGAATGATATGGGTTCGATTGAAATTGATTATTACTCACCTGAAGAACTGGAAAGAATTATAGATTTAATAAGATCTATTAAATCAAAATAGCAAAGGGGCACTATATGACAAGTGAACAGATTGAATATGTATTATCAAACTATATGTTTGAGATACTACTAGGATTATTAGGATTGATCATTATACTATTTGTTGTGTTATTGATACAAAGCATAGTGATAAGTCGAATGA
>JAQICP010000140.1 GCA_027858555.1 Vallitaleaceae bacterium | reverse complement strand
TAACGATGACGATGTCTCTCATAGATAATATCTTTATTATATGCCTCGTATGCCTTTGATCCAATTTCAACTTTGCATGGATAAGCACCGAGTCTCATGGTGCCACCAAGGGCATCTATGTCTTTTTGCTCAGGCATCAAATCAATCAATGGATATGTTGTATATGGATTGAGTTCAGAACTATGTGCATTAGTAAGGTCAAGTACATTACGAGCATATTCAATGACTGCACACTGCATGCCTAAACATATACCAAAATATGGTACATCATTAACCCTGGCATAATTGGCTGCAATAATCTTACCTTCTATGCCTCTTTCACCAAAACCACCTGGTACTAAGACGCCATCAGCTTCTTGAAGTTGTTCCTTTACATTATCATTTGTAATCATTTCTGAGTTAATCCATAATATCTTAACATTAATGCCATGGTGTATACCAGCATGACCCAAAGACTCAACAATTGAAATATAGGCATCATGTAATTCTACATATTTACCAACTAATGCAATCTTTACTTCCCCTGTCATAACCTTTTCTTTTTCGACCATTGCTTCCCATTCACTAAGGTCTGGCTCACTTTGTTCCATTCGTAGTTTTCTAAGGACAATCTTTGCTAAGTTTTCTTTTTCTAGCATAGATGGTACTTGATACAAAGAATCCGCATCTAAGTTCTGAATGACACAATCTTTATCTACGTTACAGAATAATGCCATCTTATCTTTCATATCTTGTGATAGTGGATGCTCAGTTCTGCACACTAATATATCAGGCTGAATACCAATCGAACGTAATTCCTTAACGGAGTGTTGGGTTGGTTTTGTTTTCATCTCTTGTGATTTTCTAAGGTACGGTATCAGTGTTACATGGATATATAACACGTTGTCACGACCTATCTCAGATGATACTTGTCTGATTGCTTCAAGAAATGGTAGGCTCTCGATATCGCCAACGGTACCGCCAATCTCAGTAATAACGATATCTGATTGGACTGATTTGCCAACGCGGTAGACACGTTCTTTGATCGTGTTTGTAATATGAGGAATTACCTGTACAGTTGCGCCAAGGTACTCTCCTTTACGCTCTTTATTAATAACCGTCCAATAGATTTTACCACTGGTTACATTAGAGTAACTAGTCAGATTCTCATCTATAAAACGTTCGTAATGACCTAAATCTAAGTCTGTTTCAGCGCCATCATCAGTCACAAAAACTTCACCATGCTGATAAGGACTCATCGTACCTGGGTCAATGTTTATATATGGGTCGAATTTTTGAATGGTTACTTTGTGGCCTCTCGCTTTTAATAGTCGGCCTAAAGATGCGGCTGTTATACCCTTGCCTAATCCTGATACCACACCACCAGTTACAAAAATGTACTTCTTATCCATATTTCACCTCTAATCTAAGTTGGTTGACACTGACTACTTGTGTGTTGCGTTTGAAATTCTTTATTATATATAACCTTATTATAAAAATAAACAACTTGTATATTCTATAGCTAGATGTACTTAAAGTCAACCATTAATTTGGTTAACCCTAAGTAAATCCAGTGATGATAGCAATAATCTAATTAGTATCTGCGGATACCCCAAGCACCTCTAACGCTTCATTCAACTGTCGATCTTCATTAAACACTGTGGTGTATAACGTCTCATTAAGTACGCGTTGTGTGGTGTAATCGGCTACGCCATAAGTAAATAGCCCTGCATCCTTTTGGAATGCATACACGGCTTTGTAAGTTAGCTCATCATAATATGTATCTGGCACACCAACATCATACCCGAGATAATCAAGGATCGCCTCCATCTTAAAGACATCCTCATTGTCCTCTTTCATATATAATCTGTAATCACCAGCTACATAACTAGGTACAATCAATTCATAATCTGGCTTAATACCAACACCATGAATCTTATTCCCATTACGGCTAAAAAACTCTTGTGCTGTAATCTTGATATAATACTCAGGATCTACTTGGTAAAGCATCTGACTGATACCTTTTCCATATGTGTTCTCTCCAACCATCACACTAATACCAGAATCTTGAAGTGCTGATGCCAGTATCTCTGAAGAAGATGCTGTGTTTCTATTGATTAAAGTGATGATTTTTTCAAAAGGTGGATTAGTCGTCGTACTATAATCTGTGTTTTCAGTACCATCAGCATTAACAAAAGTGATAACCTTACCTGCTGGTATTAATGCTTTTGCTATGGCAATAGCAGATGAGGTGTATCCACCACTATTGTCTCTAAGATCTAGTATCAAGTATTTGGCGCCACTAGTAATTGCTTCGTTCATATACTCAGTAAATAAAGTATCTGTGGTAAGTCCAAATGAATTAATCTGTATGTATGCTGTTTCACTTGCAAGCGCTGGGTCAATACCATCTATTGTTCCTAAGCCCATAGTGTCAACTGTTGGAATTGTAATTGATGCTCTGCCAATTGTATAGATGATGTCTAACCCACTTCGACGCACACCTAAGTCAACATAAGTGCCAGACTCACCTAACAATACAGCCAATAACGCATCTATATCATAGCTTTCAGTATCAACACCGTCTACTGATATGATCACATCGCCTGCCCTTACACCTGCCGCTTCTGCTGGAGAACCATTAAAGACCTTCTCAATTATATTCTTACCTTCCACATTGTTAAGTTGAATGCCTACACCAACATAATTAGTCTCTATACTGTTTGTAAATTCATCCGTCGCTTCAATGGTCATAAAATCCGAATATGGATCAAGAGCTCCGAACATCCCCTCCATGGCCGCTTCAAAAAGCACACGCTCATCAATTGTTTCATCAATTGTGGCTCCCATAATCAGCTCCATCATACTACCGGTTAACTGGGTATATTCATCAATAGTCCTTACTTCATCACCTGCATTGATCCCTAGTGATGTGATAAGCAATACTAAAATCATAATCATAAAAACGGTTTTTTTTATCATATTTGTCCTCCTTCAAGGTTCTTTTCATTATTATAGCACAACTATTATATACACAAAAGCGTTTAAATTTAATGTGACTTAAACTTAAACGCTTTGATATTTTTAATATTGGTAATCCTGTGAAATCTCTTCTCTACAATAATCAATCAGTCGATTAATAATCGCAGCAGCTTCTGTTTTAGAGATCATTGTATTTGGTAAAACCTTACCAAGGGCATCGCCTTTTATAATACCTAGGTTATAGCCTGCCATAATCTCTTTTCTTGCCCAACTGGCAATCTGGGCGTCATCTACAAATGGGGTGATTGGGTTATTGGAAACACCTAATCGCTCAAGTCCTATGACTCTAATATAGATGACAAAAGCTTCTTGTCTGGTAATCGGTTTGGCCACATTAAAATCAGCACCTACACCTTGAACCAATTTAGCATCTGATGCTGCCATGATGTATTTGTACATGGGATGGGCAAACTCAACATCGCCATAATACTGTGGTGCGGTTGCAACTTCTAGATTCTCATAATCGCTTGTATCAATGTTCATTGCCAGGCACAGTGCTTTCACAAATGAACCTCTTGTAATCGCTTCGTATTGCATGCCATCATGGGGTACTTCTGTGAAGATTTCCATACTATATAATTTTTTGAGATCTTCCTCTGCCCAATGGCCTTCAATAAAATCCAGTCCGTCTGGAATTGGTAATTTCTCAACTGTATTATTGATATCAAGGTAAATGCTTCCGCTTCTATCTATCTCTTCTATAACCAAATCTGTGGTTTGTATCTCGTAAGTTAATGTAGCTTCTCTTTCAAGTCTCTGATTATAAGTACCGCCAAAACTGATAGGGAAAGGAGCCGTTTCATCGTAATACATGGTTTTCTTTGCCTTCATAAATGGTTGGATATGCACTTGCATCTGCCATTCATTCGCACCTGTACTTTCGAGAATCATTGTAAGGTCTTGGGTTTCTACTTTAGCCCACGGTTGCTGAAACCCATACACGTTACCTTCAACAGATATATTAATCAAATCATCCGTACTGGTTGAATAGACGGCATTATATGATATGACTGTATCATAATAACTGACGCCAGGGGTCATATCTTCGATAGATGACTTGGAAAAATCAGATTGCCCCAATATCAAATTATAATCCACACCGTCAATATTAAAATTTTCACTCCAGTCGGTCATGGTTGACACACGGATTATTTGATTTTTAAACGTACTTTCTTTAATGCGGTACGAAGTTAGAAATACTATCTCCCTTGACATGGTATCCCCTGCTATGGAAGTCGCATCAATAGTATAGCGTTCTTCATAAGTACCTGCTGGTGCATCCATGATTTTGGCATCATCAATTTCTACGGTGATGGTCCCAGAAAACTCAATGGGAGCTCCTGAAATATAAATCATTTCTTTATATTCAAATTCAGTGATTAATCCAAGTCCTGAATCCACATAAGCATCGATGGTTTTAGGCAAGTTTCTGCCTTCAGAAATACCACCAAAGGTGCCCATTTCACCGCCATCAGACCCAAATGAAATCATCTGAAAAATCAAAACCCATCCAATTATTAAGGAAACTATCTTTTTTTTCATAAGCGCCTCTATCTTTCCACTAAGATGATGTAACCATTTACATCTCTTGTATCACTAAGCAGTAATTTTTCTTGTAAGTCTTCTGTGGTTAAAATCCTAATCTGGTCACCGTCTTCTAACTGATTCACACTGATGACTTCATTATTCTTAATGATGATTGAATTATCCAATAAATTCACCTGGGCATAACTATTAGTGAAACTCAGGTCATCCCATAAACCAGTGGCACTTGCGTATACCATTACATCTTTAATCATAATCTGTCCATTAGCCACATCGTATATTTCACCAGTTACACCTTCTTGGGCATATGGATTCATAATGATATGACTGGCATAATCACCATCTGCGATGATGGTATAGACCGCGTCAACTTGTGATATATCGGAATAGCTTATAAAATCTGCTAAATCAAGTGGTCCGTTTTCATCAATAATGACCGTATCATAATCAATGGTAAATACACGTTCAATAGGTGAGTATAGCCACGCCATGTCCATAAGCGATGCATGCGATAGGACCTTAAATGAATTACCATCATTAATGGTTGCAATTCGTCCTCTAAAGATGTCAATTGCATCATTACTCGGTTCTGGTTCTATATTGACAATGGCTGCGCTACTACTACCATTCAAGATAATTTGCGCATAATCTGGTGACATGATATTGCCAATCTCTACCAATCGATTGTTTTTAATGACGATCGTGCCTGGATCAACACTGATATCATCTGCTAAACTAAGTAGGTTAATCGTATCAAAGCCATTAGAATAAGTAATATTGCTATAGTCAATAACAGAATCTCTGCCATCTCTGATACTGACTAGTCTGGCAACTTCACTGCCATAATAGTTTTCTGTTACCACATATACTTCCAAGTTACTATTACTTAAATAGTTAAGAGCATAGCTCAGTGTAATCTGCGCGCCGTTATAGAAATAACTAACCTCTTTACCAAAATCAAGCTTAACTGCTTGTTTATAATTTGCCCAGCCAACTTTACCGAGGGTATAACTGCTAATCAACGATATCTGTTCCTGTACTTGGTTTAGGGTGCCGAGTTTACCTCGATACACTTGAACCACTTGGTTACCATAAGCGTCTATAACAATCTCTTTAATAGACTCCGTTATGGTACCTGGGTTTATAACCGCTTGGTTGACTAACATTCTAATGGTGTCGCCTGGTTGCATGACTGTCATGTTCACATTATTACCTTGCTTCTTGATAGGTACGCTACCATCTACATTAGAGAATGCTGTGGCACCATCCTCATAATTAACAAGTATGCTAGAGCCTTCTGCACCATGATGATTAACCTCTTTTACGGTACCATATTTGACAACATAATTGGTTTTAGCACTAATAGCCGTTACATAGGTTAAGTTAGAAGGATTCAGTCGCATATGGACGATGTCACCAACTTCGATGGTATCAATGGTAGCATCCCGTTCATCAAAACGAAAATCCGGAAACATCTCATCAATATACCCGATTTCATCTTCATCATCATAGTAAAACTGTTTTTCTACCGTTAAAGCGCCAACCGTATAGTTCTTGGTCACTTCATTACCATTCCAATCCGTAATGGTAATGTACTTAAAAGTAGTATTGATTGATTTAACAATCCCACTTACCTCTTGAAATAGAACAACGCCAGGTGTGACCTCAATACTCATAATAATATTTTCTTGAAGTGTAAGCGTTACATACTGATCGACTGGCGCATCGCCAATCTTATACCAGATGTCAGCCATACGGATACGGGTGTTGGCTGAGTCATATAGGCCAGCGGAGAGTGTGTACGTACTTACCACCCCATTATTCATAATGGATAATTTATTGTTAGCTAAATCAGTTAATGGTTCTAATTGTCCTGTTATATTATATGGCTCAGTACCGCCTTTTCTATAGACATACAGTAATGTATTCGTAAGTGGATCAACAATATACTCTATTTCTTCCCCTTCTTGAAGGGATTTAAGACTACCTACTCGGCTTCCTCTAAGAACGGGTGTATCTAGAATGGTTGTTTTACCAATTTCATTAGTTGTTAAGCTATAGTTGAATTGATCAACCAAACCATCTTGATTACGCACTAATATTTCTCTTGTTGATACAGTGGTTCCAACGCCATTTGTACTTATATCATTTATTTTACCGACTACGCCTGTAAAACGCGCATAGCCCATGGCGTCAAATAATATGGTATCTAGATTTTTCATGATTTGAGCAAGTTCTGCTCTTGTTAATTCACCTTTGGGGTTAAACCGATTATTATTACCTTGCATTATTTTTTGGGCAGTCACTGCTTCAATATATGGACCATATTCAGCGGTTATGTCGCTCACATCTGTATAATCATATATGGTATTTAGAGTGTACAGCGGTGGTAAAAGATTGGGATCAATCTGCCCTATGGCATTAACCAACCATACCGCTATCTGTTCTCTAGTAACAGCGCTTCCTCGAATAAAATCAGTCTCTGGGTCAAGTGTTACTTGATCAACCGTTAGGGCATCTGCCAGTTCTGCAGGTGTTATAAGCCCGATATTAGAAGCTATCTGCATATAACCTCTAGACCATACATCGATAATATCGCTTCCCGGGTTTGCTAAAGCAATTGTTTCAGCAGCGAGAATCGCATCTGCTTCCATGCCAATAGCTCTAACCATCATAGTTAAAGCCACTTCTTTAGATACTTGATCACTTGGACCGTAACTGCCATTTGGATAGCCTTTAATTATCTCAAGGGCCCCTAATCGACTGACAGCTTCCTGTGCCCAATGATTAGTTGATATATCATTAAATTGTAGATTTCCAATAATTATATTGCCGCTCGGATTGGCATTATATACTTGGTTGATCTCATCGGTCTCGATAAAGAGATCGGTTTGACCAATAACAGATAATGATGCTTGTACCATATAAACCATCACTAAAAGAATCACTAAAACACGCTTTTTCATGTCTATCCTCCGCTTCATAAAGAGCAACTCATTAGAGCTCCGAGGAGCTCTATCTAATATTATATCGGCATGAGCCGAACATCTCTTCATGTTTTAACCTTAAATTCGGTATATTAAATCGGAAAAAGCCTATTTAACTGATTTTACTCGTCCTCAGTTCAAAGAATGCATCGCCTGTTGATGTATCATTAACAGCTAGTTCATATTTGATATTGATATCAAGAAAATCCTCATTATAATCCACTAACATCGTCTTAGTAACAACTGTGATGTCAAGAATACCAAATGGTGTCTCATAATGGCTATGATGTGTCTTGTCTGCTTCAAATGTCAAGTGATGATTAATACCACCATAACGTTTGATATCAATTTTATGATCATATAATTTGATGGTTGTCTTAACTGGATGTTCTGGGTCTAATATATTATCATCATATACTACATAGACATGACCATGCTTTTCATATAAATCACCAACAACTGTCATCTCTACTACTTGGTTGTCTACTGGCGCTTCGCCTAAACTGCCTTGAATGCTTCTTATCGCTATGTTTACTTTATTTTTCATATAAGCTCCTATGC
>JAQICP010000543.1 GCA_027858555.1 Vallitaleaceae bacterium | reverse complement strand
GGTTCTGGTTCAATTGTTGCGGTCATCTCAAAGTCCTTGGTAATATATGTCTCTGATAATGTAGCAACTATAACGGTTGATGAGATCACTAGCGTTATGGTAGCATCCACATCATAATCCGCGTCACTGTTGCCTGCAAGTGTAATTATAAGTGTTCTATTATCATCCCCAAATTCGACGCTATCCTGAGTAACACCACTTGGAAGTTCAGTTAAAGTAACCGAAGTACCATCTGTAGCATCACCTGAAAATGGTGAGTTAGCCGTTACTGTAATGATTTTTCCGTCCTCTTCTCCCTCAATAACCGCACTACCATCTATGGAGAGTGTATAGGCTGTCTCCGCAGATAGTGTATCTGACCATACACTGCTTTCAGTTGCTGTTGTTGCTCTAATACGATATTCATGAGCAGTCTCATTAACTAAACCCGTATGAGCATAAGAAGTAACTGCGTCTAACTCGGTCTCCACGCCATCTATCTCTAGATAGTAATGGGGCGCATCTACTACTTCAGTCCATTCTAAATCAATACTATTAGGTTCAATATTGGCTATAGAAAAATTGCTTGGTGGATCTATACCCACAACAGTAATTTCAAGGGTATCACTCCATAAGTAATTGCCATCTATTGAGCTACTATTAGTTGCTGCTAATCTTACATAATTCATCATATCTGGCGTTAATTCAGGACCAACATATCGACATATACCATCTGCATCCACTGTCAAAGAAGTGGTTATAAAATACTGTGTGCTCGTTCCAAAGTTAAGATCACCACTAATCTGCATGATATACGTCTCAGTCTGGGGAACAATCTGCCAAGTAAATACTGGTTCTGCTGCCACATACCGATTATCAACTGGCGCTATAAAAGCCGCTTGTCCTGGCGCTCGTACTTCAAGGTATACATCAAAGGTAGCTGCATCATCAAATGAATCACCATCTGTATCTATAATCTGAATATCTAATATATCCACATATGTATAATTATCAGGATCAATATTACTTGAATTCAAACGATATGGTAAGTAAGTAAAATTGTGATTATCTGTACTGCCTGGAAAAGGATCGCCATCGTCGCCTCTATTGAAATCAGCAGGAAGATCAACATTATACACCAGATCATCCTCGCCATCAGCTTGTTCAGGATAGACACCAAGTCTAGAGCTATTATCATTAACAGCATACTCAGAATAGGCACCAGTGAGAACACTTTCATCAATATGCCATATCAAAACACCTTCGCCTGGTAAGTCTTCATCATAACCCATAGAACGTCTATATTCTAACAAATAATATTCTTCCACATTTTCATCATCTTTTGGATTAATCCTATAGATATGACTTAGTCCTGTTAGATTCGTCACCTGGACATCTAAAGTATCGTTATCTAACACTGTAACTGTATTAAGCGCTGTTGTTGCCCAGCCCATTTCAATTCTTGACCACGCTGAAAGGTTGGCTGGATTACTTCCTCTCGGTATCCCATTCCAACTACCACTACCCATAATATCCCATTCACCAGCGCCTTCCGAATAGCCATCTCTAAAGCCATTGGTATCATATAGATCAGGTAACCCTAGATCGTGTCCAAATTCATGGGCAAAAGTACCAAGTGCGCTTGTCTCTGCAAGCATAGTATAATTATATGCATTAACACCATTAAGTTCTTGTTCGCCAGTAATCGCCCATCTGTGAGACCATATTGTATCAGTATCCTCATCTTCCTCTTGTCCATTGCCTGCATGGATAATCATGATATGATCAATTATCCCATCTTCATCTGTATCGTACTGCGTAAAATCAAATCCCGCAGTATTAAGAATTAAAAGGGCTTCTCTTGTTAGTTCATATATATAACGATCGGACACAGGCGTATCAACACCTACTCCATCCGCACCATAGTAAGCCATATCATGTACACTTTGTACTACTTCCACAACCGTCACATCAAGTGTAATACCTGAAACGTCAGGAACGTAATTAGAATTGAATTCATAATAAGCTTTCATCTCACCCATAATACCCTCATAATAAGCCTGATCATGTGACTCTTCTGAAGACTCCCCATCAGCTACATAAAAGGTCTCATCCGTAAATTCAATCGGGATTACCAAAACCTTCTCAGCTTGCCCAGCAGTAATGCTACTGGCCGTCTGGATTTCCTGCACCTGTAATGCCGCTGAACTATATGCACTAGGAACAGGCATGCTAGGTGTAAGCTCTGTGTACTTATAATCAGGCTCGTCAAAACCATCTGGATATACTTCTGGATTCGGTGAAACTAGTTCTTTAGTGATTACTACA
>JAQICP010000535.1 GCA_027858555.1 Vallitaleaceae bacterium | reverse complement strand
TTATAGTTTTGAAGAAGGAGCCAAGATTGGTACTTATGGCTTCATTAAAAATGCAAAAGCTTACATAATTGCAATAGCAAAAAAAGCTATGGCAGAAGATAAGAAGAAGGCAGTGGACTTTGGCTATGATTTTGAACAGATTATACTCAAAGCGACTGACCTGGGTTTTGATACTTGCTGGATGGCTATGAGTTTTAATCACCAAGAGATTATTAATATGTTAGGGCTATCTAATGATGAGCATATTATGATGGTCTCACCACTGGGCTATGGCTTAACACCAAAGGGCTTTCAAAAATTAACCAGAATGGTCATCAAGGCAGACCATAGATTGGATTTTGAGAAGTTGTTCTTTAATAAAGAATTTAGTCATGGGTTAACAAAGGCAGAAGCCGGTGATTACGAAAAGCCGCTAAGTATGCTTCGTCTTGCCCCATCTGCAGGCAACTCCCAACCATGGCGTGTTGTTATGACGGATGAAGGATTTGATTTCTACGTGAAGCCAAAACCATATTATGAAAGTAGAAAGAACCAGCGAATTAACTTAGGATATAATGATCTGGGGATTGCTAAAATGCATTTTGAATATGTTGCTAAAAAATATAATTTAAGTGGCAGTTGGATTGTTAAAGAAGAAGCCCCACTTTCGGAACTGGCATATGCCTACAGTTGGATTAGAGCTTAGACTATATTATAATCAGTTTATCGTTTTATTATTCTAGGAGATAATATATTGATTTATACAAATAACGCTTCTTGTTTTTAGAAGCGTTATTTTGTATACTAATATTAAGTGTTATAGTCGTCGGTCTAACTTTTGATAATGAATGGGTCTAATTAGACTCAATTATATATATAGAAATACATCACATATATGAAGTGGTTATAATATATTATATGCTAAGAGGAGGAGACGACTATGTATTGTGGGAATTGTGGTACAGAGTTAGATAAGGGTACTATGTTTTGTCAGATGTGTGGCACACCGTTAGAAAAAGGTAGTAAAGTTAATCAAACTAATCAAGGCTCATCAGGTTCTTATGTTCAAAACGCTAATATGGGTAGCACGCCACATCAGGGGGTTGGCACATATCAGGGAGCTATATCCACTCAGCCTGAGAAAAAAGGCGGCTGTTTGAAAGGCTGCCTAATTGCCTTTGGTGGTATTTTTGGTGTTGGTGTAATTGCTATTATAATTTACTTAGTTGTGGGTAGTTTTATAACGGGTAACAGTAATCAGAGAGATTATTATGATAAAGGCGATATGCCTGTTATAGAGACAGATGATGAACTGACCGTGGGTAATACCATGATTATCATCAGACAACTGTCTGAGATGTATATAGAAGCGACTGAATTAACCGAGGAGATTTATAGTACAGATCCTTTAACTACTTCTTATGAGGACTGGAAAGATGACCTAGATGAAGCCATGGATCTATGGGAGCAGATAGAAGATTATAGTGCTACCTTTAGTGACTTATTAGATGAAGCTGATTATAAAACGGGTCTGGATCTGGACTTACACTTTGGCTCTACAGCCTATGCTTATACCAAAGAAGAAGTGACGGCATTTTACGATAATGCACCTAAAGGTACTGGCAAGATGCGAATAGAATTACTCGCTGAAAACTTAGGCGTATCTGCTGAGAAAGCTTTTGCAATTCTTAAGATGAGTAATGATCAGCTAGAAGCTGAGGCTTGGAATGATGCGGGTGATACTTTTGAAAAATTAGAACAAGGTGCTACAGCCATTAAAGCTGTCTCTGATGTGGCAGTTGCAGTTGGTGCTGCGGTCGCAACAGGTGGCACAGTAGGTACGGTTTCATTAGTTGGAAAGGGTGTGGCTATTATTAAGAATGCTGATTTGGTTCTTGGTGTAGCTGGTGACATGGCATTCGTTGTCATGGGAGAAGATGCAGAAAACAACGCAATTGTAGCTAATATTAACGCTATAAAGGATTATACAGGTGTGGTTGCATCTGTAGATGATCTTATCTGTATCGATACAGATAGTATCAGTGATGTGGCTATATATACGGTAAAAGGTCTGAACGACTATCTGCAAAATGATCAGATACTTGGCATTGACCTTAGCGATATAGATCAGAAAGATGAAAGCCTTAAAGTGTCTCTATTAGGGGATGATGAGATTGGGGATTATATTGATGATAATAATATAGATGTTTATCTGGGTACTGATACTGCAGACCAAGTTGGCAATGATACTGAGAATAATGGTGGCGACAATAGTGCAACAATAGATAGTGGGCAGGTTACATCTGACAATCAAGATGATGACCTATCTTACGATGAAGTTATTAGTTGGGTTAAAGGAAATTGGATTAAAGTTGGAAATTATGACACTTTTGAAGATGCTATAGTCGCTGATACTAACGACCTATTTGTATGGACGGTCTTCTTTTCAAGCACAAGTGTTACGGTGATGGAGACGGAGATGATTGACTTTGAGTACTACCCTGTGTATTTTACTGGTGATTTTGAAGTAGAGGTTAGTGATTATGGTGATGTTAGTTTTACGGGAACAACACCTGGACATGAAACCGTTACTGACAATGGTGAACTACCATTTTGGTTTACCCTATATGAAATCGATGGTGAGATGTATATAATCGATCAATATTCAGGTGATGCTTATCTAAAAGAGCAATAAAGCGTCCATAGTAAGATTAGATGCTATAAGTAGTTGCAATACATGAGAAACAATAAGCAACGAACAGTAAACAATCAATAACATATTACACCAGCATGTCATGAACATAGATATGCTGGTGTTGTTTTTATTGCGTCATTATAATTAAGTATTAACAATTCATTAACTAGTTGATAACCATTATCAACTGTGCTATAATCACATTAAGATATCCTAGTATTTAACTAGGAATTAATAACCTCATATAGAAAGAAGGCAAAGCATGGGAAACACTAACGAAAATATATTAACCATAGAAGGACTAAAGACAATAATAGACGAAAAGTTAATCATAGATGGTCTTAATCTAACCGTTAATAAAGGTGAGATTCACGTCATTATGGGACCTAACGGAGCAGGAAAATCAACACTCGCCAACGCCTTAATGGGACATCCCAGTTATGATAATGTGGGTGGCAAAGTCCAGTTCATGGGCGAAGATCTAAATGATATGAAAGTGAATGAAAGAGCTAAAAAGGGCTTATTTTTATCATTTCAATATCCAGAGATGATACCCGGGATTACGGTAGAGAATTTTCTGAGAACAGCAAAAGCATCCGTTACAGGTGAAAAGCAAGGTGTAATCAGTTTTTCAAAATCCCTTATGGAAAAGATGGACCAACTTGGCATGGATAGAGCATATGCTAAGCGCTATCTGAATCAAGGTTTTTCTGGCGGAGAAAAAAAGATGAATGAAATCTTACAGATGCTTATTCTTGAACCTAAACTTGCCATACTAGACGAGACGGATTCTGGTCTGGATGTGGATGCTATTAAAATTGTTGCAGATGGTGTTAATTCATATGCTTCTGATGAGAATAGCCTTGTTATCATTACACACTATAACAAATTGCTAAGTTATATAGAACCTGATTTTGTTCATATACTGATGGACGGCAAGATTGTGAAAACAGGCGGTAAAGAGCTGGCTAATCAGATTGACGAGGAAGGTTTCTTGTTAATGAATCAATAATACAGTGCATATTATTCTGTTGTCATATTGAATAGGGATGCGAAAGGATTCGAACCATGGAAAATAAACAACAAAAGACATACGTCGAAGATATTGAACGCGGTATATACGACGTTAAGGATAAAGAACAATCCAGTTTCAAATCACAAGCAGGTTTGAACGAAGAGATTATCAGAGAAATCTCAAAAGAAAAAGACGAACCGGAATGGATGTTAGAATTCAGGTTGAAGTCACTGGCAATATTTGATTCAAAACCGGTACCGACTTGGGGTGCAGATCTATCTGAACTTGATATGCAAAATATCATTACTTATGTAAGACCTAATACAGATATGAAGCAGTCTTGGGATGAAGTGCCAGAAGATATCAAAAACACTTTTGACAGGCTTGGCATACCGAAGGCGGAGAGAGAATCTTTAGCTGGCGTAGGTGCTCAGTATGATTCAGAAGTGGTATATCATAGTATTCAAGAAGCCCTTGTAAAAGAAGGGGTTATATATACTGATATGGAGACTGCCGTTAAAGAACACGAAGCCCTTGTAAAAGAATATTTCATGAAATTAGTTCCGCCAAACGACCATAAGTTTGCAGCTCTACATGGCGCTGTATGGTCAGGTGGTTCATTTGTATATATTCCAGCTGGTGTGGAAGTTAAGTTTCCCCTACAGTCTTATTTCAGGCTCAATGCACCAGGTGCAGGCCAGTTTGAGCATACCTTGATCATTGTAGAAAAAGGTGCCAAATTGCATTTCATAGAAGGGTGTTCAGCACCAAAATATGACGTCACCAATCTTCATGCAGGTTGTGTGGAATTATATGTGAAAGAAGATGCGACCCTTAGGTATTCGACCATAGAGAACTGGTCAAGGAACATGTATAACTTAAATACCAAGCGAAGTGTTGTGGATAAGAACGGTACCATCGAATGGGTTTCTGGCTCCTTTGGATCTAAAGTATCCATGTTATATCCTATGAGTATCCTAAAAGGTGAAGGCGCTAGAGCTGAATTTACTGGTGTCACATTTGCAGCGAGTGGTCAACATCTAGACACAGGTTGTAAAATAGTTCATGCAGCGCCATATACGACTTCTAACGTCAATACCAAGTCCATCTCGAAAGATGGTGGCTATGCATTTTATAGAGGGCTACTTCGAGTTTCAAAGAATGCCCATCACTGTAAATCAACCGTATCTTGTGAATCTTTGATGCTTGATAATAAATCAAAATCAGATACAGTGCCAATTATTGAAGTGGACAATGATAATATTGATATCGGCCATGAGGCTAAAATCGGTCGTATCAGTGATGATGTCATCTTCTATCTGATGAGTCGAGGTATTTCGGAAGAAGAAGCAAAGGCAATGATCGTACGTGGATTTGTTGAACCGCTTACAAAAGCGTTGCCACTGGAATATGCAGTAGAATTGAACCAGTTAATCAATCTTGAATTCGAAGGTTCAATTGGATAGGAGGACTAAGTATGAAAT
>JAQICP010000498.1 GCA_027858555.1 Vallitaleaceae bacterium | reverse complement strand
ACTATGGCTTTTCTTTTTGATATTTCATCCCCGTCTAGCATGATACCAAGACCTGGTCTTTTAATTATATCAATATTGTATTGCAAAAACCATGGCTCAAGGCTTACTATATCTGCGCCGACAGTACTTTCAGTTACATGCAACAGATAGGCTAATGTGTACAGTTTTGTTGGCTCATTGAATTGTAACAATTGAGCTCTAATGATAATCTGCCTGTCAGCTGGCGTGTATATGATCTCACTGTCTTCAATATATAATTCACGGATTAATTGTGCTCTTGCAGTATCATCTAATCTCAGGGATAAACCGCTGCCTTTTTTAATCTCTAAAATCACCTTTTTTTCTTCAAGCCAATTTTGAACATCGTTAAGCTCTCGCAAAATGGTGCGGGTGCTGACGCCTACCCCCTCTGCAATCTCTTTGACCGTAATATAATCCTGAGACTTCAATATAATAGTGATTGTTTCTTTTAATCTAGATGTTAACACGATACCACCCCATTATTTCACTAAACCAAATACACCTATTCTAATCTTATTATACTGCTTTTCCCTGTAAATTGATAATCGTTCAAAATTTGATATGTCACTCTTCGCAAGTGACATAATCAGGCTTGTATTAAATATCACTTCTTGCACTTGCCCTCATTATGCAATAAAATACTTTTATATCTAATAGAAAGAAGGCAGTCTCATGAAAGAGAATGTCTTTATATTCGGCCATAAAAATCCAGATACCGACTCCGTATGTTCTGCAATTGCATATGCCAATCTGAAGAATGCAATTGACCCCACTTATCAATATATACCGATTATTATAGGTGACATCAATAAGGAAACTGAATTCGTATTGAAACAGGTTGATCTTCAAAAACCCATGTATTATAAGCATCTTAAACCTCAGATATTGGATATGATATTTGAAGCGCCCAAAGTTGTGACCGAGTCGGCTTCCATCATGGAAACCCTTGATAAAATCACCAATGATTATGGTAGAGTTTTACCTGTCATCGGTTCTCATAATCATTTAATCGGTGTGGTATCCATATCCGATATATTACCCCTCTACATGAGTGGATGGTTTATTGAGATAGAAACATAACTTTACTTAAACTTCTTGGATAGCAAGTTACTGATTGTAACCTTTAGAACTAAAAAGGCAAACAATTCGGTACCTTGCCACTAACTTAAATCAGTGAAAGTTAGTGGAACAATCAACTAATTCTTCTTCGATCTGATTATATAAGATTCTTATATTCTTGTCGACTATCAACCATGGCATATATTGTTATTATTTCATTCTTTGTATCTACTTTGTAAAACGCTAGATGATTTCCAACAACTAATACCCCAGATCCTTGTCTACGCAATATAGCATAATCGTATTATACTATTCTCATCTGCCACCGCCTTAAGAAAGGCTACATTACATCCTGACATCTAATCACCTCACATAGGTCATCTATAGTCAAATACTATTCTGTGTCACTTTCAGCAAATCGAATCAGCGCTTCTATAGCCGCTGATTCATCATTACCGTCAGCAGTAATGATCACTGCATCACCACATACAGCGCCTAATGAGAGAACCATTAGAATTGACTTGGCATTAACTTCTTTAGTACCTTTTTTGATAAGAATTGTTGATGCAAATCTTTTGGCTAACTCGGCGAACTGTTTTGCCGGTCTGGCATGAAGTCCTACTTGATTTCTAATGATGGCTTCTTTGGTTAACATATGGTCTTCTCCTTCATATAAAGCTTAAATGTTACAGCCGTATTACCCTTGACAGATTCAATGGTGAAGCGGCTACTTTTACGATCAATTTCATTCAAATTCTTCTCACCTAAGTTGCAGGCATAAATCAATGCCGCTTCAAAACCTAAGGTGATTTGGATCTTCTTCAATGGCTGTGATGTGGGGTTATATAATCTCAGTATGACCGCTTCGTCACCTTCCGATTTTTTGAAAGAACTGATAAGCAAATGATCATTGCTAATAGTGACAAGAGAAAAAGCCGTCTTTGGTACGTCCTTCATACGCTCAACAATATAGCTGTTCATTCTGGGTATTTCATATAAACGAAAGAAATCATCCCTATCTATGAAAAGTTGATCCATGGGAAGGCGGTTCTGTGTCACTTCAATATCCGCAGTGTAAATGTTGGCCTCTCTCGTAAGATAAGCTTCATCAACAGACCCATTGTATGGATAGATGCTATATTCTAAGGTTCGGATGCCATGACATTGTGCTTCAGGTGCTTCAACAGGGATTCCTGAGGGTCGGCCTGGTCGAACTACAAGGTCCGATTTCCCCATCATTCCTACGCCCCTTATTAGGGTAATGGCAATGGTACTATTTTTGTCCGCATAAATTTCATACTCCGTTAATCCCTTGTTTAAAATAGCAAGACCATAGGACCCATTATTTAGTGTAACATAGCGATGTTGAGAATATATAGGGAGTGGCTTTTCTTTCCAATGCCACACCTGCCACTTGTCCGCTTCCTCAATCTGATATGGACGTTGAATCCTACCAAAATGAGTTTCACTAACAGAATGATCTGTCTGAATGCCCGTTGGAAAAAGTGCCCTTAACCGATGGTCACTCACGGTATTATCCAATGTTGTCACGACATCTATGCGTCTGGAATCTTTGTAAATCATTAACTCACTCTGAATCGACAACTCAAGGAAATCCTCACTTCTTGAGATTCCATCCTCTGACAGTGATTTTGGTACCATCAGCTTATGGTTCGTTTTGATCACTAGGCCACGGCCACTTGTAATAATTTCTGAATGGCATCTACTTTGTTGACTTTCTATAACAAGGTCATTAATGACAGGACTATAATTATAGGTGTCACCAGCACATCCACAGTCCTCAAAAGCATTAAGACCATCATATTGAACATGATTTTCTTTATCCATAAGGTTAATCGTGCCGTTCCCGTTGATTGTAATTACATAATAATCCGTATGAATCACATTATCTTGGACTAAAGGTACTGTGCTCCCTTTATCAATAGGAACTTGGCCATCTAACAACTTCAAGACTTTATAACCAATATTAAATGAGAACTCTAGTTCAAATTGTATTTCTGATTTATAAACCTGACATTCTTTGCCAAGGTACAATGTCCAGATACTGAGGCTTGCTGCATCAATCAACTCACTTGAAATCAGAGCATAATCAATAGGTATACCCGCAGAATCTTCTAGGGTAAAATCTTGTGATGTGGTGTAGACAAATCCTCTAATTCTATGAATACCTTTTGTCATGCTATGGTTGTAGACAAGCAGAACTAAATCATCCTCACTGACAGATTCTGCAATCGACCTGGTAAACATGTGTTGCAAAGTCTTTGTGATATTGTCGACATCTGTGAACCTCTGATCGATTTCTCTATGTACTTCATCAGTGCAACAACCACAAATACTATCGTGAGCTTGATTTTGGAGCATCAACTTCCAAGCACTGTTAACATTGGCCGTTGGGTAGTCTGCACCGAGAATATATGCCATCGACATGATTGGTTCCAGTTTCTTAGTCAATTCTATTTCAAGGCGTCGGTTCTCAGTTTTTTGGTAAATTCTTGATGAAGCAATGCTGGTATGGACACGATTGGTCTCTGGAGAAATCATCTCACCACAAATTGTAACTAATTTCCCTTCTTCTTGACGCACATGCTCAAAATAACCTTCGAGGGTTGTATGAACAATGGTATCATCCCCCAATGTCTTTGAAGCAACATAATCTCCAATGAAGGGCTTTATCAATTGATGGTCAACACCTTCCATAATAAGAATGTGGCTTTCGTTGCCAAGGTCATGTAGGTCTTTTGCTGCTTTTTTCAAACGAAGATCCATCGACTTAGGATCTTTTGGCATAAACATGCCATTGCTATAGCCTGTTGTTAGAGCCGTAGCAAGGACCTCATCACCATTAAGTGCCTGCCATTTGAAATCAGCCGCCTTAAGTTTATGAACTGGCACACCCCTCATCATGGTTGCAGAGTGGATATCGAAACCTTTTAAAATTTGCGGCATTTGAGCGCACTGACCAAAAGCATCTGGTAGATGGCCAACTTTCATGGTTGCTCCAAAAGCATCTGACTGTGATGTGCCAATCAGTAAATTACGAACCAGAGATTCAGCGCTTGGAGCAAACTCATCTGGTTGACTGTACCAAGGTCCAACGACAAGGCGACCAGCTCTAACTAGGGCTGTAATACGAGCTCTATTCTCCGGTCTTAGTTCAAGATAGTCCTCAATCATCACGGTTTGACCATCTAACATATAGTGTCTGAAACGATCATTTTTCTCAAGAACATCTAGCACCTGATCCATAAAATAGGTGAGTCGTATTTTAAAATACTGAAAAGGGCGGTACCATTCTCTATCCCAATGACTGTGTGAAACAATGTGTATTTTAGACATAGGCACCCCTTATTCTTCTACCGGAACATTTTTCTTTAATACTGTCAGCAATCCTACAGAAATGGCTACACCAACCAAATGACAAAGTAGATAAAGTAGTATATTGTTAGCACCTAAAAACATACCGATAATGGAAGGTATCACAGTTGTATTAGTAACACCTAAAAGCGCTGCCAGCATAGCACCCACACAGCTACCTGCCATAATTGCCGGTATAACTCTAAATGGATCAACAACCGCGAACGGTATTGCCCCTTCTGTTAAACCAAATATGCTCATAAATAGGGCCGTTTTCCCTGCCATGTGCTCATCTTCATCATATTTTTTGGGTGTGATTAGAGTAGAAATTCCCAACGCCAATACAGGAATTGTTATTGCAATAAGAACGGGCGCAACCACATGATTTAGCCCTTCCGTCGAAGCAGCAATAGCAAAGGTATAAGCAACTTTATTAATAGGTCCGCCCATATCAAAGGCAATCATAGCACCAAGAATTGCTGCAAGTAATACCGCATTACTGGTGCTTAGGTTGTTAAGCCATATATTTAATGTATCAGTACCGGCAATGACAGGACCAGCGATGACAAAGTATACCAGTGACCCTACAAAGAGTGTTGCAACAATTGGTACAACAATGAAGGACATCAATATGGTGTTTGCCTGTCCTGGCTTAATCTTACCCGATACTACAATAAGTGCTTTGACAACATAACCAAGAATAATACCTGCAATCAGTCCACCAATGAACCCCATCCCTAATTGCTCGGTTACTAAACCAACAACAAAAGCAGGTGCAAATGCTAATTTTCCTGCAATAGAAAAGGCAATATAGGCTGTCAGTACAGGTACGATTAACCGCTGAGCTGATGTACTAATGATGGCACAAACTTCTCCCAAAGGTCCGGGAATCTGACCAAGTACCATGAAGAAAGCGTAGATGATAATAACCGGTAATATATATGATACCCCTGTCATCAAATGTTGCTTTATGTCTCCAAAAAAATCGATCAAGTTTTCATTTTTTCTCATGATAATCCCCCTTATGCCTGTAGTGAAGCAATTGCTTCAGTGATTGACTTTTCACATTTTTTGATCAATTGACTTGTACTCACCTTATATGTGGCACATTGGTCAAACCGTTCCGCTTCCTGTAATGCCACATCCGCTGCTAGAATGAACACATCTGCTTCCTCAATGTCCACCGATGACAAACGATTTTGGATGCCTAAGGCACCCTGGGTTTCTACTTTAATCTCATAGCCCAATCTTTTAGCCGTCTTTTTCAGCGATGATGCTGCCATGTATGTATGTGCCATACCTACAGGGCAAGATGTTACTGCAATTAATTTCATAGATTTTTCCTCCAATACAATTTGTTGGGATTATATCATTGCGCCATATAATTCTGAATATATGTAATAATTGTCATACCATCTATTGCTGTTGAAAGTAGTGACAAAAAGCTTTCTTCAATAAGTAATTCTGCAATCTTTGAAATGACTTCTAGATGTGTGATACCATCATCTTCAGGCGACACAGCCAATAGGAATACATACTTAACCAGTGAACCACCATCCTCCCAATCAATGGGTTCCTTCAACCTAGCCATTGCCACAGAACTTACTGCGATGGCTTCGCATTTGCTATGAGGAATAGCAACACCCATTTCCATATTGGTGGATTCAATAGATTCACGCTTCTTTACATCCACCATGAATCCCTTTAATGAATGAAGTCTGCCACTCTTATCTAGAGCTGTAGCCAGTTTATTAAGTGCCTGATTTTTATCTGTAACCTCCATATCAAGAATGATATTTTCTGAGGCCATAATTTGCTGTAATGTCATAAAAATCTCCTTATCTGATGATTAATTATCTTAATGAAATCATAATAATTATTGGTATGAATAAGCTGGTCCAACTGGTGTTTGGAGCTAATGAGTTCGAAAAGGCTATTGAATATATGCTCAATATCCCCCTTGTGATCCTCTTGTATATTGATTAAAAAAACAAGGCGCACTTTTTCATTACCCCAAGGGATGGACTTTTTGAGAATTGCCACAGCGATAACATCCTCAGCGGCTGCACTGTTCATGGCGTGTGGTATAGCTACAGCATTGCCAATTGATGTCGCAGAAATTTCTTCTCTCTCAATAATTGCCTTTACCAAAGAGTCATTAGCATAACCATTATTACCTATAAGACTACAAAGTTTTTCTATGACATCAAATCGATTCGTACTCTCCAACCCTTTAATAAATAATGATTCTCTAAATAAATTCACAAATCTATAGTGCATGCTTTTGCTGTCATTAAGGAAGCCTGTAATTCTTAGACGATCATAATCTTTTAGCAAAGGATGAATAACAATGTTTGGCTTTTTACAGTCGCTCAGTGGTAATGTTGTTAAGACAAGATCAACCTTTGGATAGTCATTGTGATAAAACCTAAAAGCGGGTAATATAGCCACCACATCTAACATAGGGAAGTACCTATGCAACTTAATCTTCAAATGTCTTGCAGCAAGGTGGCCAGATTCATTAACGATGAGAATCTGTTTGTGGACACCTTCTTTAGCCACTGCGGCATATTCTAATTCCGTTGCAAACACCATAGCAATGGCAACAAAATCCCCATTGGTATAGTGAAGATCATAGATTTGACTAAGGTGATATATAAGTTCTATGGTCATCTCAGCTGCTAGTGGGTACTCACTTCTCAACTCAGCAAACTGACCTTCATCCGAATTAGTGTCAATCTCTCCACCTGATATCATGTTTGATATAATAAGGCCTAATTCTTCAGTTAATGCTTCATAGTCAGATAAATTATAAGCCGTTGTGACCATCAATAAGATCTTATCTAATGTTTGATGAAACACAGGTCCTAGGTCAACCGCTGTCCGTGAATCTCTACAAACAAATGTCCTAAGCATATAAGCCAGCCACATCTTTTCCGAACTACTTAAGACGATTTCTTGAGCCTCTAGGATATTTTCTTGTATCGCTTCCATTAGTGATTCAGCTTGGTGATCAGGCATGATATCAGGTGATGACCATTCTGAACCGATTGTCATACCCATTCTTTGACGGAATATACTAATCACCATTAACCTAATTAATCTATTATAATCTTCTCCAGACAAGGCAAGTAAATATTGATTGCTTATATTGGAAGAAAGCTGTTCCACCTTTTGGTAGATATCTATTAATGTTATGTTCAGTTGATCTGGGAGCTTCCATATATGTAACAAACGGCCTTTATTCTGATGAAGCATCATCTCTCGAATTGAATTTTCATGGCCTATTAGACGGATTTCGGCATCTATACGTAAAAGGTTCAGATTATATACTTCAAGAACTTCCTGAAGGTGGACCATGTCTTTATCTAGAGTTGATTTGCTGATATAGAGGGTTTCTTCTAAAACATTTGCATATAAAGTACCCTCTCCAAAAACAAAACCTGACAGATAATATATAAGTCTCCCTGCTGGTGTGGTTGGTAACAGGTTTCCTTCAGATGGCGTCTGTAACAGTTCATGTAGTCTGTTCTTATCTTGTTCCTGCAGATAGTATCCTTTTCCTGGTTCAGAGCAGATGGTTATTCCATATGGCTTAAGCATTGATATGAGGGATTTAATCTCGTTTCTAATAGTACGGGCAGTAACACCAGATAAAATACCTAGAGACTTCCCCGTCACATAATTCGGACTTTTAATAAGCTGAATAGCCATCTGCTTTTTTCTGGAATCAATATACATACCGGTCACCTATCACTGTCTTTCTAATCTAATTATACAACAATACACTCATTTGCCTATCCATACTTTTTCCGCAGGTGCTGCGGAAAAAGGCTATAACACAGGACCTACCATAGATAAGATGCCAACTTGATCCATAAGTCTTTCTTCAACCATCAAAGTAATGGCACTTATATAAGTCGGTTTAAGAAAAATACAAAAACACTGTGACTGTGACCAACATATAGTTCAAAATGTTATCTTACACCTTATATTTAAGCACAACTAAAAGGAATGTCAACATATCTATGACATCCCCATCGGAATTAAAGTAACTGGCAAAATATTTACATATACTCTTTAATACAGATTATCTCTTTTTCTTCCCAGCGTCTATATAAACTATTATTGCATTTTCAATGTAACCCTTCTCCAAGTCTTCAATGTCCATATCTTCACCACCTTTCAATATATAAGTGTATATTTTCTTACTTTTGTTACAAAAACTTTTTTATTATACTCTCATGGTTAATTTTTCAGTACCTGTTATATAGATAAAAAAGAACCTTTCTAAAAGATTCCTTTTCATTATCGCACTATTTGTAGCCACTTTGCTGTTTTACACTATTTATTTATCAGTCTCAAAACCGTCTCTACATGTCTGGAGACGATCCTAATTTTTTGCAGATTTCAGGAACACCTTATAGTAATCTTATTGAGCAACTAGAACTTACAATCATTAAGGGCACCATGCCAACAGGTTTGATTACTGGCAAAGTCCTTCTTCATGAAGATATTATTGATGGTCCTAATAGTGGTGATAGCACCTTGGGATATACTTCTCTAGGAAATGATGATATTCTAATCTCTAATTATCAGACTTATCTTTCTGGTTTACATAATGGCATCGATCCAAAAACGATTATACTCACTGGCGTTAAAGATCACCGCGCCCTACTAGAAGTCAAAGAAAACCGAACTATTTTTATCACCAATAGAAGCCTCATTTATCTAACAAAAAAAATCAATCAAGTAGCCCCTATTAAAAACGTGGTCACAAAAACCAATCTTGAGTACTTTACAACTTATGAAACGCTAGATGACGTCAAGAAAAACATGGTCACTTCCAAGTACAATCGTTTTCCCGTGGTGGATGAACTAGGTTGCATTAAAGGTATGATTTCAAAAGGCAATCTACTTGAAGCCAAGCAAAAAAAAGCCATCTTAGTCGAACATAACGAAAAAGGCCAATCCATAGAGGGCATCGAAAACGTAACACTGCTTGAAGTGATAGACCACCATCGTGTCGCTGATATTCAAACAATGGGACCTTTATATTTCAGAGTAGAGCCCGTTGGTTGTACCAGCACCATCGTGGCTAAGATATACGAAGAGAACCAAGTTGAGATTAGTCCGATAATGGCTAAAATCATGCTCAGCGCCATTCTTTCAGATACCTTGCTTTTCAAGTCTCCCACCTCTACAGATATTGATGAAGAGACAGCTCGCAAACTTGCGATCATTGCAGGTGTGAACCTTGAAAATTATGGTATGTCTGTCATCTATGCCGGCTCTGATTTTGAACATGCCACACCAGAGTCTATCTTAACAACAGATGTGAAGCCATTCATGTTTGGAGATCTGAAAGTGGTGATTGCTCAAACCAATACCAGTGACTTCAATGGTTTCTATAAGATGCATGATGATACCCTTGCTAAAATGAATCAGCTATGTCGTACCCAGCAGATTGATCTATATGTCCTACTAGTAACTGATGTTGTCATTGGTGGTACTGAAATGATTGTCAGCGGTCAAGCAAAGTGGATTGCAGAGCAAGCATTCAACATACGACCTAATGAGAACTCAATATTTTTACCTAATGTATTCTCAAGGAAAAAGCAGGTCGTACCAGTACTGATGCAAGCAGCTAAACTATAGAGCTGTCTAACGCTTCATTATCAATTTATACCCAAGTGGTATTAGGACCAATGTAAGCACCATACTAATAGACATACCTATAGCAACCGTCAAGCCTAAATTAGCCATACCTGGATGATTGATATTTGCCAAGCTGCCAAAACCAATAATGGTTGTAAATGCAGTGAGCATAATCGCTTTACCTGTTTCCATCACTTTTTCAGCAATTGTTAAGACACTCTCCTCATTCAAACGATGTATCAAATGAATGCCACTATCGATGCCGATACCTATGATCAGCGGAAATGCAGCGATACTAAATACGTTAATTTCAACACCCATCACCGGTAGAATCCCCAGTGTGATATAGATTGTATGTACAAGTGGAAGTGTGGTCAGTAGTGCCAGTCTAAGTTTCTTAAAGGCAACCCATGAAATCATAAACACCAACCCAAAGCAGATTCCACTAATTAGAATCATATCTTCTTTTACTAAAAGGGTTATTTCATTCATGATGGTTGCAAGCCCTACAGGTGACCTACCTATCTCATCTTCAATAGCCATTACAAGGTCGTCATATCTCTCCCTA
>JAQICP010000493.1 GCA_027858555.1 Vallitaleaceae bacterium | reverse complement strand
TGTCTACGCAATTGCCAGCTTCTTTTGGCGTCTTAGGTCCTGGTGAAATGACCAGTCTGTCAGGGTTCATAAGAAGAACCTCCGCACTTGTAATCTCATCATTTCTAATGACCTTGATATCTGGGTCGAATTCACCCATATATTGATATAAGTTATATGTAAACGAATCGTAATTATCTATTAGTAAAATCATATATACCTCCTATTTACGCTATCGTTATGATCGTAGTGCCTATCCACTTGATAGCATTGTTATCTATGTCCTTGTTTGTTCAGTAACTTCTTACTATGCTTTATTCTTACCTGATTGAGTAGCTACATTATTATGCATGTCGCCCATCAAGTATCTAATAAGTTATGCTACTTTGTTTCCTTCGCCTATAACTTACTATTAATTGCCGTAATCAGTGCCTTCGCCTTACTACCCGTTTCTTCAAATTCTTTAGTCGGGTCAGAATCAGCTACGATGCCAGCACCTGCTTGAACATGTACGATATTGTCTTTGATCACCATTGTACGTATGGCAATACACATATCCATGTCGCCATCAAAACCAAAGTAACCAATCGCACCACCATAGATGCCGCGTTTTGAAATCTCTAACTCTTCTATAATTTCCATTGCTCTAATCTTAGGCGCGCCTGATAAAGTCCCTGCAGGTAAAAAGCTCATCAACACTTCGAACATATCTTTATCTTTCGCCTTTTCGCCTTCAACTAGGGAAACAATGTGCATGACATGTGAGTAGTTTTGAACTTCCATGTATCTGGTAACTTCCACTGAACCTATTTTAGAGATCTTACCCATGTCATTACGACCCAGGTCCACAAGCATGATGTGCTCAGCAATTTCTTTTTGATCATTAATTAACTCTTCTGCCAGTTGCATATCTTCCGCTTCATCTTTACCTCTAGGTCTTGTTCCTGCTATAGGACAATTGGATACGCGGTCTTTCTTTATTTCAACAAGCATCTCAGGTGAACTGCCTACTATGTAGTAGTCATCCATCTTGAAATAATACATGTATGGTGATGGATTCAGACGTCTAAGTCTTCTATATAGCATTAAAGGTGATGTATGACACTGGGCACTCCATCTTTGTGAAAGAACCACTTGAAATATGTCACCGTCATAGATATATTGCTTCGCCTTATTCACTGCATCTTCATAAGTCTTACGGCTGACATTGCTCTGGAATTTCAATATTTCATCATTCTCATCATGTTCAACAACAATGTCTTTTCGAAGCATCATTGTTATTTCATAGATGCGCTCTAAGGCTTTTTCTTTGCCTTCTTCGGTATCAGCTTC
This sequence comes from Vallitaleaceae bacterium, assembly GCA_027858555.1. Classification (GTDB taxonomy): domain Bacteria; phylum Bacillota; class Clostridia; order Lachnospirales; family Vallitaleaceae; genus JAQICP01. The sequence continues at coordinate 9,344 of JAQICP010000493.1, read as the reverse complement.
TAAGACTACGATATTAGTCGTATGGTTAAAATGATCATAGACCACCGCTTCCATTACAAATAGCAGATGTAGATCAGGTGTACCAATAGAATCGATATTATCGTTTGGTATGGCTTCATATTGCTTAATCATATCATAGCCAACAGTTCCTACAGCGCCACCTACAAAAGGTAAGTCTGTATCGTTATGAATCTCATAACGCTCGACAATACGTTTCACTTCATCAAGAGCCCTTCCTGTAAGCTCAGTTGTCTTACCTCTTTTTGTTACTAGAATCTTGTCTCCATAGGCTTTAACCATTATGTACGGATTTGTTGAGAGAATGGAATAACGACCTTTTGGTTGTTCCTTACTCTCAAGTAAAAATCCAATCTTGTTTCTAACATATTTTTTATATAATGTAATTGGTGTGTCTAGATCTCCTACGATACTATCCACGTAAGCTTTTAAGATTTTTTTACTCATAATATCCTCCGTTCGTTTATATGCATGCTCTCTTTTTTCAGTATGATACGGCTTAGGGTAAATTTGAAGTCCGTCCCCAATTTCCAATATTTGGGCAATAAAAAAACTGCCCTGTCCCTTATGGGACGAACAGTAAGTTCGCTATGCCACCCAATTAGTGCCGATTATTGTATAAAAAAATCGCCCCTCTATAGACGATTACCAATAATGCGTGTTATCATCCGATACAGAAATAATACATTCGATATCTTACCTCTATAACGGGAGTTCCCGGCTTCGGATACTTGCAACTGCTTTCACCTAGCATCTCATGGATCCATTCACATAATTTCTTTGTGCTGTACCTTTCACCAACCGACAGCTCGCTAAGACAAATTCCTTGTGCTACTAATTCCAATCACTGATTTTATAATATTATAGCACAGGAATGTAGTGATGTAAAGCAATCTTTGCGATATAATGGGCAATTCTCACTTTACAGAAGGTTTCCATTCTGATAAACTTAGATAGACACATCTACTGCGCTCTAGCGCCCAATTCTATTCATATCAGGACGACTCAGTCCGAGGAGGTTTTATGTTCACAACAGGTTATGTAAGAAAAGTTGATTCATTAGGTCGTATCACAATTCCAGCAGATTTACGCAAAAAACTATCCATCAGTTACGATGATTCAGTTGAAATATTTATCAGAGATCAGATGCTTGTCATCAGAAAGTATGCACCAGGGGATATCTTCACAGGTAATACTAAAAATCTAATTAGTTACCGTGGTAAACGCATTTCAAAAGAGTCTATTGAAGAGATGGCCACATTGGCAGGTTTATCAATCACATCTAGCAAGTCTACTAGCAATTCATAGTTTATGCCAACTATTACCAACTTAATAATCTTTTTTCAATATGCCCATCTATCGAGCGTCTTTTTATCATGCCTAATCTACACCTTTAGAATTAATTATTTTGCATTGCCCTTTTATATCTTTTATCATTATGGTATTATGGGCATAAGCTATATTACAAACTTGATTGGAGACAGATATGTTAGGTACTTATGTTAATACGGCAATCATCATTATCGGAAGCCTTATCGGGCTATTACTCAAAAATGGATTAAATGAGAAATACAAAATAACCATCATGCACGGCGTTGCTTTGGCGGTTCTATTTATTGGTATTTCAACTACTATTAATGGTATGCAAAACGGAGGCGAGCCTATCCTGTTTATCATAAGTCTCGTTATTGGTGGCATACTCGGTGAATTAATTGATCTAGATTTAAGACTGAAGCATCTTGGTGAAATGCTACAATCTAAAGTAGGTAAAGGTGAGCATAATATAGCTGCAGGTTTCGTAACTGCCAGTTTGCTATTTTGTGTTGGTACCATGGCTATTCTTGGTTCACTTGACAGTGGTCTTCGTGGCAATCATGATATGCTTTATGCAAAATCTGTTCTTGACGGTGTAACTGCCATCATACTAACTTCAACCCTTGGCATTGGCGTTATATTTTCAGCCATATCCGTTCTTGTCTATCAAGGTGCCATCACGTTGTTTGCAGGTTTTTTAGAGCCTTACCTGACCACAGAGATTATAAGAGAAATCTCCATTATCGGCGGTATCCTTATATTTAGTTTAGGTATCAATATGCTTGAAATCAAAAAAATCAAAACAGCTAATTTACTACCAGCCATTTTGATTCCACCTTTATACTATTTAGCTATTGTGCCATTAATCGATCAAATCTTTAAATAATTCATAAGATTAATATGCATACTAATTAATAACCACAACTTGTCCCACTAATGCTAATCATTTTTAAAATAATCATACACGTCCCGTTTATTCATGGCGCGATCTTGAGCAATCTGCTTAATCGCGTCTTTTTTAGTGAGTCCTTGTTTTAGGTATAATGTCAGATGCTCTTCTAGGGATATGGTTTCAAATATCTTCATCTGTTCTTCTAGCTGCGCCTCTTTGGACTTGCCTTCTATGATCAAGACATATTCACCCTTTGGGGGATTCTCCTCATAATAGGTAATTGCTTCTTCCATGCTCGCTTTATAGACCCGTTCGAATTTTTTTGTAATTTCTTTTACCACTGCTACCCTTCGATTACCAAGCGCCTTAAAAAGCGTGGTAAGGGTAGACACCAACCGATGCGGTGCTTCATATAATATGATGGTCCTTTGCTCTTTTTCAAGATCACCTAAATAGGTTTGTTTTTCTTTGTTCTGTGTTGGTAAAAACCCGTCAAATACAAACCTTGTGGTTTCGAATCCTGACAAAACCAAAGCTTGTACAAAAGCTACCGGACCAGGTATGGAGGTGACTTTAATATTTTCCTCATGGCAACGCCTAACCAGTACCTCACCAGGATCTGAAATGCCGGGCGTACCTGCATCCGTAATGAGGGCAACTGTCTTGCCACCATTCATAAGCTCGATTAGATAATCAGCACCTTCGAATTTATTATGTTCATGATAACTGACAAGTCGCTTGGATATCTCAAAATGTTTAAGAAGTTTGCCACTATGACGCGTATCTTCACAAGCAATCACATCCACACTACGTAGTATTTCAATAGCTCTGAGTGACATATCACCAAGATTGCCAATGGGTGTCGCAACTAAATATAATTGATGGTCCATGTGTTTCACCTTCTAACTTAATTTCGATAATATTTTCCTATGTGATTAATCTTGCAAATAAGTTTTACATAGCAATAGCTTAATTGAATTCCTTATTTCTATATCTATATCTATACCTATATCTATGCCTATATGATGTTAATCACTCTACAAACTAATTCTAAAATCTAATTAGCCTATGATTCTAATAACCATATATATCGTGTATTTCATCATGATATTCATTTAGAGCTTTATATACAATCAAAGGTTTTTCAACTATTACCTGTGACTTGCCTTTTCTTACCGCTTCAATTAATACCATGTTAGCTTCTTTATCCACGTATGGGTGAACCATTTTGATTCTTTTAACTGTCAACTCATGCTTATCAAGTGCACTCATAATATCGGTCAGTCGATGGGGTCTATGTACCATGAAGAATTTGCCGCCGACTTTAACTAGCCTGCTGGCCACTTCAATCCACTCATCAAGTGAAGCATGGACTTCATGTCTCGCTATGGCTTTGGCTGAATCAGGATTCTTTAGCCCTGCGTGTGCGGACATATAGGGCGGATTAGTAACCACCACATCAAAAGAAGACAAAGGAAACAACTGAGTTGCTTCCTTGATATCTGCTTTAATAATATGTATTTTTTCTTCTAGATGGTTCAACTGTACACTCCGTTTTGCCATATCGATTGAATCTTCTTGAATATCAATCCCTATGAACTTAGAACCCTTTTCCCTGGCTTCTAAAAGTAGTGGTATGATACCCGTGCCTGTGCCCATATCAAGAACACTGGCTTCTTTTCTGATATCTGCAAAGCCTGCCAGTAGGACTGCATCCATACCAAAACAAAATTGCTTTGGATTCTGAATAATCTGATAGCCTTTTCTCTGAAGCTCGTCGATACGTTCATCTGCTTTAAGTTCAACTTTATATAATTCTTCAGGCGCTTCTTCAACCGCTTTAATGCCTATATCATTACTCATTCTACTCTCGTTTCATATTCTTCTCTTTAACTTCTAGTTGTTCAAGTCGTTTCAACTCTTTGAGCTCTGCTTCTGGTACTTTCTCAACAACTTTTTTAGCAGCTTTTTTACGTGTAAATTCAGTCGTATGCAATTCTACAATCTCTCTAGTGTCATCTTTCTTTTGAACGACAATTTTAGCTTTTTGTCTAAGTAAGTTAGTATGAATCACTTCACCTTCAAGTCCATCTTCATTAGTAATAATGCGGTCACCAACACGAGGCATGCTCTTGTTAAGCTCTCTGTAGTTAAACTCTTCGTATTTTAGGCAACACATCAGACGTCCACAAACACCTGATATCTTAGAAGGGTTGAGTGACAGGTTCTGTTCTTTAGCCATCTTAATCGAAACAGGATGAAACTCACTTAAGTGAGAACTACAACATAATGGTCTACCACAGATACCGATGCTTCCAACCATCTTAGTCTCATCACGGACACCTATTTGTCTAAGTTCGATTCTTGTTTTAAATACTGCTGCTAGATCTTTAACTAAATCTCTAAAGTCAATACGACCATCTGCTGTAAAATAAAACAATAATTTATTCTTATCAAAGGTATATTCACAATCGATTAATTTCATATCTAGATTATGCTTGATTATTTTTTTATGACACACATCGTATGCTTCTTTTTCTTTTAATTTATTCTTTTCTTCATGTTCAAGATCTTCATCAGTTGCAATTCTAATAACTGACTTTAAGGGTGACACTATTTCTTCTTCTGTAATTTCTTTAACGCCATGAACCACTTGGCCAAACTCCACACCACGTGCAGTTTCGACAATAACATGCTGGCTATTATTTATATCTAAATCATTTGGGTTAAAGTAATAAACCTTACCCGCTTTACGAAATCTTACACCTATTACCTTTATCATAAGTACTCCTTGAAATGGAGAATATAGTCTTATCTATGTTCCCATCAATTTTATAGTTTATATCAGCAACAATGTCTCAAAGGACAATTGAAAATTGGCATGTAATCTGAAATTACTTTTGGTTTCTTCAATCCGTTCAATTAACACACTTATTCTATTATACGACATGTAGCCACTTTGTTTCAACAAAGTTTTGTATTTATCTAAGTGAATTAAGTACTTTTCGCCTTTTGTTGTCTTAAGAACCATCAAATCACGAAGCCAAGACAACATAATATCAAAAATGATGTTGATTTTGTCTTTATAACTCTCCATTTTCTTGGCAGCTGTTAGGAGGCCGATAGTGTCCTTACTGATAATCTTATCAAAAATATCAATTAGAAACTCCCGCATTTCTTTGAATGACTCATCTTGATATAGCTGCATAGCCTTACCTATATTACCCCTTGAAAAAGATGCGTATATATTAGCATCATATTCTGACAAGCCTTCTCTATCTTTTAGGTAACTTAAGATTAATGGTTTTGCTACCGAGTTAACTGTAATTTTCACACATCTTGATAAAATAGTGGCTAATAGATTTTGACTATTTGCCACTAACAAGATAATAATTCCATAACTAGGTGGTTCCTCAATTGTCTTTAGTAATGCATTTTGACTTTGATTAGTTAAGCTATCTGCCTGATCAATAATATAGATTTTATATTGTGAACTGTAGGGTTTTATATGAAGGGTGTTATTCACTTGCTCTCTAATGTCACTCACACCATATCCAGTTTTATTGGAAGCTATTACATATTCAATATCTGGATGGTTAGAATGGTTAAAGTTAAGACACGACTCGCATGTATCACAAGGTTCTATACCGTGCTTTTCACACTGTAAGGTTTTTGAAAAAGTGTTTGCCAACAGCTTTTTTCCCATACCAATTTCACCTTCAATAATATAGGCATGTGAGACCTTATTAGAACTAATGGCTTGCTGCATATGAGAAATGATTAAATCTTGTCCTATAATATCACTGAAAGTATACATATGGTCTTCTCCTATTTCAGTTGTAAATCGTACCCGAAGTACGTGTTTCTCTCATAGAGAACATCCCATTAATTCGACCTGTTATATTCATAATATAACCCTGGCTATATGATTAAATCCAACAACAATCCACGAATCTCATCAATCCGTCCGAGAATACTAAGATGATTCTTCTCTTCTTTAATTAATTCTTGTGCTAAATCATCCAAGTTTTTATCGACTAATTTTACTATGCCATACACACGATGACGACCTCTTTTATCAAGGAAATTCTCCCTTGTGAATTCATGTGAATGTGTCACCACTTCATTAATAAAGCCCTTTACCAACTCTCGATATTTTTTCATATCTTTAACATCCATATGCTTGGCAATCTTTTCGCCTTGCTTATTGATGTCCTTAATCATCCCTGCAATCTTCGCTTGTAGATCAGGTTGCTCTATTTGACTAATAAGGGTGAATTTAAAGTCACCCTTTACTTCTGTGTCTTTACTTTGTACCGCATCAACTGTTAAAGGTGCCTGTACCTGATTAATTTTCACATCCATAATAACACTCCAATGCCTTGACTATGTGTTTATAATTTTAGATATTGATCAATATCCAATACAAAAACGGTTGCGCCACCTATCGTTACTTCGATTGGATAAGTGATAACACTTTCTAATACGCTAATCGATGGTGGTGTGATAATTGACATTTGCTTTTGTGTTTGACAATGCTTTTTAATAATACTGATTGCATCCTCTACTTTATCAGCATCTATGCCTAAAAATATAGTTGTACTACCATTACGTAATAACCCACCAGTTGAAGCTAACTTGGTACACATATAGCCCGCTGCTGACAACGCATCCATTAGTGGATGAGCATCTTCATCATGAATAATTGCAATAATTAGTTTCATAAGATCACTCCTTCTATACTCTATTAATAGTATCGGCACCTCGGCTTAATCAATTAATTGTTTTAGTTTCTGAACTATCATATCATGTATTTTTTCAATGGGTAATGAAGCGTCAATCCTGAGAATTCTCTCTGGGTATTCATGAGCCAATTGCCTATAACCATCACTTACTTTTTCATGAAACCTGGCTTCTTCCATCTCTAATCTGTCTAATTCTTTCTGCCCCTTCTTTCTCTCCATGCTTTCTCCATGAGATAGATCCAGAAGTATGGTTAAATCTGGCGTCAGATGATTAGTAGCATATTCGTTAATAATTCTAACACTGTCTCCAAGTCCTCTGGCAATACCTTGATAGACTATGGAAGAATCCACATAACGATCACAGATTACAACCTTGCCTGCTATAAGGTTCGGTACAATATAGGTCTCTGTATGTTGTGCTCTTGAAGCAGCGTATAGCAAAGCTTCTGTCATATCAGTCATTTCACTTAATGATTTATCTAATACTAATTCTCTTATAGCCTCGCTGATTCTTGTGCCACCAGGTTCTCTAGTAAGGACAACATCATGGCCGTGCTCTGTTACATAACGTTTAATCAGTTCTATTTGCGTGCTCTTGCCCGAGCCATCGCCACCTTCAATCGTAATAAATATGCCCTTCATGTTAGCCTCCGATTACTGTAAAACTTTTAATTTATTATCTGTAATGCCATGAATGACAAAAGCATCAAGTTGTTTGATATAATTGATCATTGACCTAGTAATACGCTCGCCCGGTACTAAGATAGGTATGGATGGCGGATACACTTTAATATAATCCGAGCATATGCGTCCTTCTGCCTGGTCTAACTCAATTTCAGTAACATCATAATCTGCTGCGTCGCTAGGTTTCATAACCTTATCTACTACTTTTATTATACCAAAATCCGCATCTGTTTGACAGCTAGATTTTTCATCCACGCAATACATTGCTCCTATGAGTTCTATACTATCATAAAGCAATCCAAATCCTTTAAGTGTATCTGCAAGTGATGATATGCCTACGATATAATTGAGACTCGCCATCTCAAACACTAGCTTAAATCTAGTTTGCAAGGCTTCATCTAAACCCTTACCATCTAACAAGCCTTTTTTGCCAATAAATGTAAGCCTAGTTGGATCAACAGCTTTAATGTACATAGGCTTTGATTTCGCTAATTGGGTTATAAAATCATCATCCATTAAACCAATATGTTCTAATTGCTTGATTTGATTTCTAAAATTAAATAGCATTTCCTTATAAGCCATTTGCTTAGCTAGACTTCTACTTGTCATATAATTGATACAACTATCTATGGAAGCAACTAATACAAATGAAGGGCTTGATGTTTGATACATCTGATAGTAAAAGTCTACAATATCTATATCAACGCAATTACTGTTAATATGAAGGAGTGCAGTTTGAGTCAGCGCAGGCAATGTTTTATGAAGACTCTGAACCACAATATCAGCACCAAATGCTAAAGCTGAATCTGGTGTGAAATCATAGAAAAACAAATGCGCACCATGTGCCTCATCTACTATGAGTATTTTATTATATTCATGAACGATTCCTGCAATCATTTCAATGTCAAGTATCAGACCTTCATACGAAGGACTAGTAATGACTACCGCCTTAATATCCGGATTAGTTATCAACAATTGCCTGAGATTATCAGGGTTAATACCCCCAAAAAGCCCTAATTCTTCATTGTAACTTGGGTATATATATAGCGGATCCAAACCATTAGCGTAGACACCATTGTAAACGGCATGATGCGAATTGCGTTGTATTAGAATCTGATCCCCTCTTTTGGTACAAGCGCTGATAGCTGTCATAAGTCCTGATGAGCTACCATTAACTAAATAATATGTCTTTAGTGTTTTATATAAGTTTTTTGCTCTATCAAGACTCTCTTTAATATATGCTTTGGGATGAAATAGATCATCACTCATATCCGTTTCAGTCAAATCCATCTTAAAAAAATCATAACCTTTCAGTGGATTAACACGACCTTGTTTATGGCCAGGCATGTGAAATGGGTAATATTCTTTTTCATATTCGATTAATTTCTTTTTCATCATTCACATCCTCCCAACATAGACTTACTCATATGAATTATAACATATTGTTTCTTTTGTTACATCTTTTGCCAAAAAATATTGCAGAACAAAGCGTACCTCCAGTACGCGTTTTATCCCACAGTGTCTCTTTCTTTACAGGATAAATTGTTCTCATGGAATGTTCCTATGAAGAACTTTCCTATTGCATGGAAAAGAGTCTGCCAGAAAGCAGACTCTTTAGGATGAAGAATAATACTATAAACTTAAGGGCATAAACTTTATATAAACTTAATAGCTTATATCATATTGATTGA